>DAIRFM010000228.1:0-3929 GCA_036795025.1 Burkholderiales bacterium
CCGCCCTATCAGAAACGACGCCTGGGATCGCGCGGTGCGGGCCGCCCGCAACAGAAACTGGTAGCTTGTCCGGCCGCCGCGTTCAGTGCGGGCCGAACAGGTTGCCGAAGCGCAGCGCTTCGGCATAGGGAAACACGTCCTGCATCTGCTCCGCGGCGATACGCTGCTGTGTCGCCTGCCTGCGGTAGTGCTTGTTGAATCCCCGCAGCATCACCTGCGCGATGCTCAGCGCAAGCTCTTCTTGTTCGGACACCAGCAGGGGCTGCGGGAGGGACTGCTGCATGCTGCGAGACGGCGGTGCCGAGGCGCTCGCTTAGCCGACCCGCACGCCGTCCTCGAATTTCTCGCCGGGATCGTCCCTGTCGTAACCGCTCGGTGGGTAGAACGCGCGGAAGTCCGCAGCCACTTTATCCAACGGAAAATCGGTCCAAATGCCGTGGTCTTTGACATACTCCATGTGGCGGCGCTGGTGCGCGTCGTAAGGCTGAAAAATCGCATCCGAACGACCGTCGAACTCGGTCGGGACCACGCCGAAACGGGTGCACAGTTCAATATTGAACGCCGGCGCCGCTTTCACCCACTGGCCCTCCAGATACATCACCGCATAGCCATGGTGCATGAAATAGGTCTTGCCACCCATACGCGCCTTGAGCTTTTCCGTGGTCAGATGATTGACCACATCGGAGAGGCCGATGGCGCAGGGAATGCCCAGCGCGCGCGCCGCTGCGGCAAGCAGGATGGCCTTGGGAATGCAATAAGCCGACTTTGTCGCCAGAACGTGGCTGGCGACGTAAGTCTCGGGCTCGAGACTAATGGCGAAAGGATCATAACGGATACCGTCGCGCACCGCGTAGAACAGCTTGACCGCGCGCCCGATGTCGCTCGTTTCGGAGCCCGCCGCCTGCAGCGCGAAGCGGCGCACGGCGTCGCTGTCCGAATCGAGAAAACGCGTGCTCTGCAGGTATTCGGGGCCGGGTTCCGGCTTGCTGCCTGGGGGTGTATGGATCATAGACCGGCATTGTAGCAAGTTGCCGGCCTATTTTTTCCCCGTCATGGCCTCCGGCCGCACCCAGGCGTCGAACTGCTCCGCCGTGACATGGCCCAGCGCCAGCGCCGCTTCCCGCAGCGTCTCGCCTTTCTGGTGGGCCCGCTTGGCGATCTGCGCCGCCTTGTCGTAACCGATATGCGGGTTGAGGGCGGTCACCAGCATGAGCGAGTTCGCGAGCAGCGCCGCAATGCGCTCGCGCCTGGGCTCGATGCCCGCCGCGCAATGCTCGTCGAAGCTGGACGCGCCGTCGGCCAGCAAGCGCGCGCTTTGCAGGAAATTGTGGATGATCAGCGGCTTGAACACATTGAGCTCGAAGTTGCCCGAGGCCCCGCCGATGTTGATCGCGACATCATTGCCCATGACCTGGGCGCAAAGCATGGTGAGCGCTTCCGCCTGGGTCGGATTGACCTTGCCCGGCATGATCGAGCTGCCCGGCTCGTTCTCGGGAAGAGCGATCTCGCCGATGCCGCAGCGCGGTCCCGAAGCAAGCCAGCGCACGTCGTTGGCGATCTTGGTGAGTGAAGCAGCGAGGGTCTTGAGCGTGCCGTGCGCATGCACCAGCGCGTCGTGCGCGGCCAGGGCCTCGAATTTGTTGCGCGCCGTCACGAACGGCAATCCGGTGCGGCGGGCGAGCTCCTTGGCCACGCGCTGGCCGAATTCCGGATGCGCGTTCAATCCGGTGCCGACCGCGGTGCCACCCAGCGCGAGCTCGCACAAATGCGTTTGCGCCGCCTGCGCGTGCGCAATGCCGTGCTCCAACTGCGCGACGTAGCCGGAGAATTCCTGTCCCAGCGTCAGCGGCGTGGCGTCCTGCAGGTGGGTGCGCCCGATTTTGACGATGTCCGCAAATGCGGCCGACTTCGCCGCCAGCGTATCGCGCAGCCGGCGCAATGCCGGCACCAGCGCGCCGCTTACCGCCTGCACCGCCGCCACGTGCATGGCAGTCGGAAAAACGTCGTTCGAGGACTGGCCCCGGTTCACGTCGTCGTTGGGATGGACCAGGCGCGATTCGCCGCGCTCGCCGCCCATCAGCTCGGAGGCGCGGTTCGCGAGCACCTCGTTCAGGTTCATGTTGGTCTGGGTGCCCGAGCCGGTCTGCCACACGACCAGCGGAAACTCGCCGTCCCACTTGCCCGCGAGCACCTCGTCCGCCGCGGCGACAATGGCCTCGGCCTTGGTGGCGGGGAGCGTGCCCAGTTCTGCGTTCACCGTCGCGCAGGCGCGCTTGACCAGCGCCAGCGCCAGGATCAGCTCGCGCGGCATGCGCTCGCAGGAAATGCGGAAATGCGCGAGCGAGCGCTGGGTCTGCGCGCCCCACAGGTGCGCGGCCGGGACTTCGATCGGGCCGAAAGTGTCGCGTTCGATACGATATGCCGTCATGATTCGCTCCTATAGGCGGCGACTTAAATCGCGCCCCGCCGTTGTTGCAGAGTTACGATCTTGAACAAAACCCCAGGACTGCCATTGATTTTATCCATAACCGTGTATTTGGTGCGGATGCGCTTTTCATCCGTACCAAATACACGGTTGGCGCGCGCAGCGCGCAAGCGCACCCTACGCCGGTTCGACCCTGAGCCAGATGGTCACCGGTCCGTCGTTGGTGAGGCTCACTTGCATGTGCGCGCCAAAGCGCCCGGTTTCGACCGCGGCATACGACGCCCGCGCCCTGGCGACGAAGTAATCGAACAGCCGCTCGCCGTCCGCAGGCGATGCAGCCGGGGTGAAACTGGGGCGCATGCCCTTATGCGTGTCTGCGGCGAGCGTGAACTGCGGCACCAGCAGCAGGCCGCCCCGCACATCGCGCAGGCTCAGGTTCATTTTGCCGTCGGCGTCGCCAAACACCCGGTAGCCCAGCAGGCGCTCGAGCAGCCGATCGGCTTCCGCTTCGCTGTCGCCGCGCTCGGCGCAGATGAGCACCATCAGGCCGGGGCCGATTTTACCGACGCTCGCTCCGTCGACCTCGACTTTTGCCTCAGCGACGCGCTGCAACAGCCCGATCATCGGGAAATCAGCCGGTATAGGAAATGGTCAGATTCTGCAGCGGGAGGCCGGTGATCTCGGTCGACCAGGTTTCGCCCGGTTTGACCGGCAGCGCGTCGGTGATGGTGCCGGTGCTGATCACCTCGCCCGCGGCAAGCGGCTGCATGAACGGCTGTTTGGCGAGCAGATCGGCGAGGAAACCCAGCGCGTAGGCCGGGCTGCCGAGCACATTGGCGCCGACGCCTTCGATTTGCCTGACCCCGCCTTTGAGCAGCGCCGCCCTGATCCCGGGCAGCGCCCGCGCCAATGCCGGAACGTCCTCGTCGCGAATCGCCTGCGGCTCGCCGATGACCAGGCGCGCATGGCAGGCCCAGTCGGCGGTGGCGTCGGCGAGCTTGAATTTCCAGTCGAAATGGCTGTGCACGATTTCGACGCTGTGTGCGTACCATTCGGTCGAGCGCAGGAGTTGCTCCGCGTCATTGCAGCCCACGGGAATCGGAGCGCGCAGCTTGAATGCAATCTCCGGTTCCATGCGCGGCGACACCGTCCCGGCGAGAGAAACCTGCGCCCTGCCACCCTGGGCGTAGCTCACCGTGTCGTCATAGACGTGAGCCCACATGGGTGCATCCACGCCGTACAGCGCCCAGATGCTGCGGTTGGTGAATCCGATCTTGCGCCCGACCGGGCGGCTGCCGCGGCTGCGGCGCACTCGCATCAGTTCCGCCGCGACCTGATAAGCGGCATCCAGATCGAAATCCGGATCGCGTGCGGCGATCGAGGAAATCAGCCTGGCGTGGTCGTGCGCGTCCAGCAATTCACGCGCGATGGTTTGTATCTGCTGCGGTGACAATGCGTGCTCCCTGCCGCCGCTATGCGGCCAAGATATTCGCGTCCTACCGAT
>DAIRFM010000229.1:0-3921 GCA_036795025.1 Burkholderiales bacterium
TTCATCACCTCCGAGGTGCCGCCGTAAATGCGCGACACGCGCGCGTTGACGAAAGCGCGCGCGATCGGGTATTCCGTCATGTAGCCGTAGCCGCCGTGCAGTTGCAGCATGTCGTCAAGACCCGCGCACAGCGTCTCGGTGGTGAAGAGTTTGGCGATCGCCGCTTCTTCCACCGTCAGCTTGCGCCGCAGGTGCTCGGCCAGGTAATGATCGACCATGATGCGCATCGCAGTGGCTTTCGCCTTCAGCTCAGCCAGTTTGAACTTGGAGTTTTGGAAATCGAATACGGTCTGGCCGAATATCTTGCGTTCCCTGGTGTAGCGGATGGTTTCAGTGAGCATCGCCTCCATGGTGGAGGCCGCGCCGATGGCGATGATGAAACGCTCCTGCGCCAGCTCCTGCATCAGGTGAATGAAGCCTTTGTTCAGTTCCCCCAAAAGGTTCGTTGCCGGCACGCGCACCTCGTCGAAGAACAGCTCCGCAGTGTCGGCCGCGTTCTGCCCGATCTTCTCCAGCTTGCGGCCTTTCTTGAATCCGGCCCGGTCCGCCTCGACCAGGAACAGCGACACGCCCTTGGCGCCGGCGGCGGGGTCGGTCTTGGCCACGACCACGATCAGATCGCAATTGAGACCGTTGCTGATGAAGGTCTTGCTGCCGTTGATCACGTACTCGTCGCCCTGCCTGACCGCGCTGGTACGGATCGCTTTCAGGTCGGAGCCGGCGCCGGGTTCGCTCATGGCGATGGCGAGGATGCACTCGCCGCTCGCGCACTTGGGGAGCCAGCGGCGCTTCTGCTCGTCCGTGCCCAGGCGCAGGATATAGGGCGCGATGATGTCCGAATGCAGAGAGAAACCCGGACCGCTGATGTTGGCCGAGGCCAATTCCTCGATCAGCACCGCGCAGTGGCCGAAGTCGCCGCCGCCGCCGCCGTATTCCTCCGGCAGCGAGGTGCACAGCAGGCCCTCGCGCCCGGCCTTGAGCCAGGTTTCGCGGTCGACGCAGCCGGCCTTGTCCCATTCGGCCTGGCGCGGCAGGCACTCGCGCTCGACGAAGCGGCGCACCGTGGCGCGGAACATTTCGTGGTCTTCGCGATACACCGTGCGCGTGATCATCACCGGATTTCCCATGTCAAACGAACGCTTCGCCGGCTTTCGCCTTGTCGCGCACGATTTTCGGGCAGGCGTAGCGCTCGCCGTACCGGGCGGCGAGCGCATCGGCGCGCGCGGCAAATTTCGCCACGCCTACGGAGTTGATGTACTGCAGCGCGCCGCCGGCCCAGGCGGGGAAGCCGATACCGAAGATGGAACCGACGTTGGCGTCGGCGACGTTTCTGAGCACGCCCTCCTCCAGGCAGCGCGCCGATTCGATCGCCTGGATATAGAGTATGCGGTCCTTCAATTCCTGCATGTCCCAGGCGGCGCCGGGTTTTTCGAACAGGCGCTTCAACTCGGGCCACAGGAATTTCTCGCCGCCCGCCGGATATTCGTAGAATCCGGCGCCGCCGGCGCGGCCGGGCCGCTTGAATTCGTCCACCATGCGATCGACCAGCGCGAACGCCGGGTGCTGTTTGTACGCCTTGCCCTCGGCGGCAGGATCGGCCATCGCCTGCTTGCGTACCATCTGGGAGAGCTTCATCGACACTTCGTCGGCGATGGCGAGCGGCCCCACCGGCATGCCCGCCTGGCGCGCGGCATTCTCGATCACCGGCGCCGGAATGCCTTCGAGCAGCATCGCCTGGCCCTCGCTCACCCAGGTGCCGAACACGCGGCTGGTGAAAAAGCCGCGCGAGTCGTTGACCACGATCGGCGTCTTGCCGATCTGCTGCACATAATCGAAGGCGCGCGCCAGGGTTGCGTCGGACGTCGCCTTGCCGACGATGATCTCGACCAGTTGCATCTTGTCCACCGGCGAGAAGAAATGCAGGCCGACGAAGCGATCGGGGTGTTGCGATGCCTGGGCGAGGCCGGTGATCGGCAAGGTCGACGTGTTGGAAGCGAAAATCCCGTCCGCCGCCAATTTGGGTTCGGCCTCTTTCGTGACCTGCGCCTTCAGTTCGCGATTTTCGAACACGGCTTCGACGATCAGGTCGCAGCCGGCGAGGTCCTCGGCCGAGGCGGTCGGCTTGATCAGCTCCAGCGTCTGGCTCGCGCCCGCGGCATCGGTGCGGCCCTGCTTGATGCGTCTGTCCAGCAACTTCGCGCTGTAGGCTTTGCCGATCGTAGCCTGATCGAGGGTGACGTCCTTCAACACGCAGGGGATGCGGCGCGTGGCGTTGGCCCAGGCGATGCCCGCGCCCATCATGCCGGCGCCGAGGATGCCCACCCTGGACGCTTTCCATTTCGGCAGGTTCTTCGGGCGCGAGGCGCCAGACTTGATCGCGTTGAGGTTGAAAAAGAACGCGGTGATCATGTTGCGCGCGACCTGCCCGGTCATCAGCTTGGCGAGATAGCGCGACTCGTTGCGCATGGCGGAGTCGAAGTCCGTCATCGTGCCCTCGACGGCGCAGGAAAGTATCGCTTCGGGCGCCGGATACAGGCCGCGTGTCTTTTGCGTCAGGACGGCAGGGGCGACGGCGAGCATCATGCCGGCGCCGGGAGCGCGCGCGCCGCCGCCGGGTATTTTGTAATCCTTGCGGTCCCAGGGTTGTTTCGGTTCCGGGTTCGCGGCGATCCAGTCGCGCGCGCGTGCGATCAGCGCGGCGCGATCGGCGACCAGCTCGTCGATCAGCTTCAGCTTCATCGCCTCGGCCGGTCGCATCAGCTTGCCTTCGGCCAGCATCGGCAGCGCCGCCTGCAGACCGAGCAGGCGCACCATCTTGGTCACCCCGCCCGCGCCCGGCAGCAGGCCCAGGCTCACCTCGGGGCAGCCGAGCTCGATTTTCGGGTCGTCGATGCAGATGCGCCAGTGCGCGGCAAGACAGATCTCCCAGCCGCCGCCGAGCGCGGCGCCGTTGATCGCCGCTACCACCGGCCGACCGGAAAGCTCGAGCTTGCGCAACGCCGCCTTGATCGCCTCGATGTTGCGGTACACCTCGGGCGCATCCTTTTCGCTGAGGCGCAGCACGCTCTTTAAATCGGCACCGGCAAAGAAGCTCGCCTTGGCCGAAGCCAGGATCACACCGCGCAGCTTGTCCTTTTCCGCGATCACGCGATCGACGCAGGCGATGAAATCCTGGTGCCAGGCCTGCGACATGGTGTTGACCGGGCCATCGGGACTGTCGAAAGTCAGCGTGACGATGCCCTCGGCATCGGTTTCGTAGCGTATTTGGTTCATGCGTCCTTCTTATTGGCGAGTATCAAAATAGTTTGTCATTCCGAGTCCCCTCCAGGGATAAACTTCGCGAGGAATCTGCTGTTTCGTCGAACGAGAAGCAGATTCCTCGGGCTACGCCCCGAAGGAAGTCCCCTTGGGGGACGCCCTCGGAATGACAGATTGAGTTTGTTACAAACGCTCGATGATGGTGGCGATGCCCATGCCGCCGCCTATGCACAGGGTCGCCAGGCCGTAACGCAGCTTGCGCCGCTCGAGTTCGTCGAGCAGGGTGCCGAGGATCATCGCTCCGGAGGCGCCCAGAGGATGCCCCATGGCGATGGCGCCGCCGTTGACGTTGACTTTTTCCGCAGGCACGCCGAGTTCCTTCATGAACTTCATCGGCACGACGGCAAACGCCTCGTTGACTTCAAACAGGTCGATCTGGTCCACCGTCATGCCCGCGCGCGCCAGCGCCTTGCGCGCCGCCGGCGCCGGCCCGGTGAGCATGATGGTCGGATCTGCGCCGGTGATCGCGGCGGCGACGACGCGGCCGCGCGGGGTCAGGCCCAACTCGCGGCCCTTCTTCTCGCTCCCGATCAGGATCGCGGCAGCGCCATCGACGATGCCGGAGGAATTGCCGGCGGTATGGATGTGGCGGATGCGCTCGAC
>DAIRFM010000230.1:0-3909 GCA_036795025.1 Burkholderiales bacterium
AGTTCATGCCCAACGATACCGACCTGCTCGATCTGCTGGAGAGCTGGCTGCCGCAGGACGCGGTGCGCGAGCCGCTGTTCGCGATCAACGCGGCGAAACTTTACCGTTTCACGGCATAGCCGTTCGCGAACCGCGCAAGGGGACTTGCTTCGCGGCGCAAGCCTGCTCGGCGCGAGGGCGACGCGCAAGCCAGCGCGATTGTGCTCAGCTGCGTGAGAACGCGGTGAACTCTTCCGCCGGAACCGGATTGCCGGCCAGATAGCCCTGAAATTCATCGCAGCCGTGTACGCGCAGGAAATCGAGCTGTTCCTGCCGCTCCACGCCTTCGGCCAGCGCAGTGAGCTTCAGCGTTTTCGCCAGATTGATAATGGCGCTGGCGATGGCCCGGTCGTCGGCATCGGTGCCCAGATCGTCGATGAAGGACCGGTCGATCTTGAGCTTGTCGATCGGATAGCGTTTCAGATAGCTCAGCGACGAATAGCCGGTGCCGAAATCGTCGATCGTGATCTTGACTCCGAGCGCACGCAGGCCCGCCAGCGCCTCGCCCACGACCTCCTTGTCCATCAGCAGGCTCTCGGTCAGCTCGAGTTCCAGATAGCGGCCTTCGAGCCCGGTCTCTTCCAGCACCCGCTTCACGTCGGCCACCAGGTCGCCACGGCGGAACTGCACCGCCGACACGTTGACAGAAATGGGCAGCGCGGCAAAGCCGGCAGCCTGCCACGCCTTGTTCTGGCGGCAGGCTTCGCGCAGCACGTACTGACCGATCTCGTCGATGAGGCCGTGCGTCTCGGCGAATTCGATGAATTCCGACGGGTCGGTCAGGCCGCGCTCGGGGTGGCGCCAGCGCACCAGCGCTTCGATGCCGGTCAGGCGCAGGTCGCCGACGTTGAGTTGCGGCTGATAGAACAGCACGAATTCCCCGCGCTGCACCGCCTGGCGCAGCCTGGACTCCTGCGCCAGCATCTCGGCTCCCTCGTCCGAAAGCCCCGGGGTGTAGAACCGGCTGTGCCTGCGGCCGTGATCCTTTGCGCTGTACATCGCCGCGTCCGCGCGGCGGATCAGATCGTCCGCATTGTCGCCGTCGCGCGGGAACAGGCTGATGCCGATGCTTGCGTTCGCGCACAGCTGCTGGCCCTGGAGCGCGATCGGAGCGGAAATGGTCTGCAGCAGCTTGTCTGCAATCTTGGCGGCGTCCTCGGGCGCGGCAAGATCGGCGAGGATCGCCAGGAACTCATCGCCGCCGAGTCGCGACACCATGTCGGCCTCGCGCAGCACTTCCTTGATGCGCGCGGCCACTTCCTTCAGCAGGGCGTCGCCCATGTGGTGGCCGAACGAATCGTTGACGGTCTTGAAGTTGTCCAGGTCGATGAACATGATCGCCACCAGCGTGCCGTGGCGCCGCGCGAGCGCCAGGATCGTGGCCAGCCGCTCGGTCAGGTAGGCGCGGTTGGGCAGGCCGGTGAGCATGTCGTGGTGGGCCAGGTAATGGATGCGCGCCTCGGCGTGCCGGTGCGCGGTGATGTCGCGCAGCACGCCCAGCCGGTAGGTCTCGTCCCCGAGGTGCAGGGTCTTGCCCACCAGTTCGACCGCGATGTTATGGCCCTTCTTGTGCATCACTTCGGCCTCGTAGGGATCTTCGCGCCCCTCGCGCATGTAGTCCGCCGCCGTCTGCTGCCACTCCGGCGCCACGAACTCCATGGCGTTGTGCCCGATCATCTCCTCGCGCGTGTAGCCCATGATCGCGAGCAGCGCTTCGTTGACATCGGTGAGGATGCCGTTCTTGTGGAAGAAAATCCCTTCGTTGGTCGCCGCGGCGAATTTGCGCATGCGCTCCTCGCTGTCACGGATTGCCCGCTCGGCGAGCTGGTGCCGGGTGATGTCGGTAATCAGCACGAACGCGCCCAGCATCTGCCCATCCTCGCCGAAATGCGGGATCAGATTGACCTCGATGATGCGCTGCTCGCCGCCGGGCAGGATGAGGGGGCGGACGTACTCGACCTTCTCCCCCTTGAGTACGCGCTCGACCTGCGGCTCGATCATCCGCCACGCCTCCTCCCCGATGGCTTCGCGCACGGTCTTGCCGATGATCGAGTCCACGGTCCAGCCGTTCGACTCGGCGTAGCGCTTGTTGGCGAACACGCAGCGCAGGTTCCGCGGTTCGTAATACGCAATCATCGCCGGCACATTGTCGGCGAGCGTGCGCAGCAGGTTATCCTGCTCCTGATCGCGCGTATTGTCCGACGACGCGGCGGTCATGGATGCGCGCTCACAGCCGGCCGCTCAGCCAATTCCTCAACCATCCGAGCCCGGCGCTGGTCCCGCCTTTGGGCCGGTACTCGCAACCGACCCAGCCGCCATAGCCGAGTTCGTCCATGAGTCCGAACAGGTAGGGATAGTTGATCTCGCCAATGTCGGGCTCATGGCGCTCGGGCACGCCCGCGATCTGGATATGGCCGATGCCGGCGATGTATTTCCTGAGCTTCATCGCCAGGTCGCCCTCCACGATCTGGCAGTGATAGAAATCCATCTGCACCTTCAGGTTGGGCGCGCCGACTTCGGCGCAAACGGCGTGCGCCTCGTCCTGGCGGTTCAGGAAAAAACCCGGGATGTCGCGCGTGTTGATCGGCTCGATCACGATGGTGACGCCGGCCGCGGCCGCCTCTCCCGCCGCATAGTCGAGATTGCGCACGTAGGTTTCGCGGTAGCGCGCGCGCTCCTCGCCCGGCTGGATCAGACCGGCCATCAGGTGCACGCGCTCGTTGCCGAGCACGCGCGCATACTCGAGCGCGCTCGCGACGCTGCGCCTGAATTCGTCTTCGCGACCGGGCAGTGAGGCGAGGCCGCGTTCGCCCGCATCCCAATTGCCCGGAGGGCCGTTGAACAGGGCCTGGGTAAGTCCGTGCTCGGCCAGACGCGCGCGGATGTCCGCAGCCGGGTGAGCGTAGGGGAACAGGAACTCGATGCCCTTGAAGCCGTCTTTGGCGGCGGCGCCGAAGCGCTCAAGGAACGCGTGCTCCTGGTACATCATCGACAGGTTGGCGGCGAATCTGGGCATGGCGTTTCTCCTTAGGGGCTGTTTCAGTCATTCTGAAACAGCCCCTTAGCAATAGTTTCAGCCGGCAGGGTAGCGGCGCCGGATGTCGGCAACCTGCTCCGGCGTGAGCGCGCGCACGCGCCGCCCCTGCAACAGCAGGTACAGGCGGGCGGTGGCCTCGAGCTCCTCGATCGCGTCGGCGGCGGCCGCCAGGCTCGTGCCCGCGACCACGGGGCCGTGGTTGGCGAGCAGCAGCGCATGATGCTTGCCGGCGAAGCCGCGCACCGCCTGCGCCAGCTGCATATCGCCCGGCGCGTAATACGGCACCAGCGGCAGGCTGCCGATACGCATTACGTAATAGGCGGTGAGCGGCGGCAGCACGTCGGCGGGATCGATCTCTTCCAGCACCGACACCGCGACCGAGTGCGTGGCGTGCAGGTGGACGACGGCCTGGTTGCGCTCACGCTCCTGGTACATCGCGAGGTGCAGAAAGTTTTCCTTCGACGGCTGATCGCCCGATATAGGCTTACCCTGCCAGTCTAGTTTCGCCAGGCGCGCCGGATCGAGCCGGCCCAGGTTCGATCCGGTGGGCGTCAGCAGCCAGCCGTCGTCGCAGCGGGCGCTGATGTTGCCGGTGCTGCCATGCGTGAGGCCGCGCTCGAATATCGAGCGGCCGAGTTCGCAGATCTCGTCGCGCAGTGCGTTTTCGTTCATCGTCGGGTAACCACGCGCGTCGCCACGATGCCCTTGCATGCCAAGAACGACCGTTGCGCGCTCGCGCGCGCCAACCGTGTTTTCTGCGCGGATGAAAAGCGCATCCGCACAGAAAACGAAGTTTCAGTGGAGGCTAATGCGCGAAGCGCGTTATGCCGGAA
>DAIRFM010000231.1:0-3889 GCA_036795025.1 Burkholderiales bacterium
ACCCGGGGGAGGAAATCATATGCGTAAAACTTTGTTGGCCGCGAGCGCCGCTCTGATGCTCGCAGCGGGCCCGGCCATGGCCCAGCAAAAAACGATCAAGATCGGATTCGTCAGCACGTTCAGCGGTCCGACCGCGGTCATCGGCAACGACATGCGCAATTCTTTCGAGCTCGCGCTCGACCATCTCGGCCGCAAGATGGGCGGCCTGCCGGTCGAGGTGATCTACGAAGACGATCAGCAGAAGCCGGAAGTCGGCAAGCAGAAGACCGAGAAGCTGATCGAATCCGACAAGGTCGATTTCGTCACCGGCTTCATCTGGTCGAACGTGCTGCTCGCCTCGCTCAAGCCGATCGTCGATTCCAAGACGATGTTCGTGATCGCCAATGCCGGCGCCTCGCAGGTCGCCGGCCAACTCTGCTCGCCCTATGTGTTCTCGACCTCGTGGGAAAACGACCAGACGCCGGCCGCTATCGGCCTCTATATGAACCAGAAAGGCGTGAAGACGGCTTTCCTGATCGGCCCGAACTACGCGGCCGGCAAGGACATGCTCAACGGCATGCGTTCGACCTTCCAGGGCAAGATCGTCGGCGAGGAATTGACCAAATGGCCCGACCAGCTCGACTTCTCCGCCGAGCTTTCGAAGGTGCGCGCGGCCAATCCCGACGCGGTCTATGTGTTTTATCCGGGCGCCGCCGGCGTGCAGTTCCTCAATCAGTTCTCCCAGGCCGGCTTGAAGGGCAAGATCCAGCTCTACACCGCCTTCACCATCGACTCGCTGTCGCTGCCGCGGATGGGCGATCTCGCGCTCGGCGTTCCCGGCGCACAGGAATGGGTCAACGACTTGCCTAACGCCGCCAACAAAAAGTTCGTCGCCGATTTCAAGGCGAAGCACAAAGCCTATCCGTCCTTCTACGGCGCCCAGGCCTATGATGCCGCCAATCTGATCAATAGCGCCGTGGTGGCGGTGAAGGGCGACGTCAGCAAGAAAGACGACATGCGGGCAGAGATGCGCAAGGTGAACTATGCGTCGGTGCGCGGCCCCTACAAATACGGCAACAACCAGTATCCGATTCAGAACTTCTATCTGCAGGAAGCGGTGAAGGATGCCGACGGGGTGCTGACGCTCAAGACCATGGCGACGATCGTCAAGGACGACCAGGACAAGTCCGCCGCCAAGTGCCAGATGAAATAAGGGCTATTATCGCAGGACGGCAGGAGCGCATGCGCTGCTGCCGTCCTGTCGTTTTGTCCGGCTGACGCGGCGGTTTTCCTCACGAGTACGCCACCATGCTGCTATTCCTGGAACAGTGCCTGAACGGCCTGCAGCTCGGGTTGATGCTGTTCCTGCTGGCGGCGGGACTGACCTTGATCTTCGGCATCATGGATCTGGTCAATCTGGCGCACGGTTCGTTCTATATGATCGGCGCCTATTTCGCGGCGACCTTCACCGCCTTGACCGGCGACTTCATTCTCGGTGCGGCTCTGGCTATTGCGGCGACCGTGCTGGTCGGCATGGCGCTCGAAGTCATCGCCATACGGCGGCTCTATGGGCGCGACCATCTCGATCATGTGCTCGGCACCTTCGGCCTGATTCTGTTCTTTAATGAGCTGGTGCGCCTGGTATGGGGCCCTGCGGGCATGAATGTGCCGCTGCCGGCCTGGCTCAACACGCATTTCACGATTCTGCCCGGGGTCGAGTATCCGACCTACCGCATCGCCATCATCCTGGTGACCTTGCTGGTGGCGCTGTTCATGTATGTGCTGGTGATGCGCACCCGCATCGGCATGCTGATCCGCGCTGGCGCCAGCAACCGCGAAATGGTCGGCGCGCTCGGCGTCAATATCAATCTGCTCTATACGCTGGTGTTCGGGCTCGGCACCGGATTAGCCGGTCTTGCCGGGCTGATGCAGGCGCCGATCCTCACCGTGCAGATCGGCATGGGCGAGAACATTCTGATTCTCGCCTTCGTGGTGATCATCATCGGCGGCATCGGTTCGATCCGCGGCGCGTTCATCGCGGCGATCCTGGTCGGGCTGGTCGATACGATTGGGCGCGGGTTCCTACCGGACATTTTGAGCCTGTTGTTGCCCTCGCGCAGCGCGTCCGCGATCTCGCCCGCGCTGTCGTCGATGCTGATCTATCTGATGATGGCGATCGTCCTGGTGCTGCGACCGCAAGGCCTGTTCCCGGTGTCGAACAAATGACCGGATTGACACCACGCAATTTCATCATCGCCGCGCTGCTGGTCATCCTTATCGTCCTTCCGGTCTACGCGGGGATCGCCGGCAAGCCGTTTCTGATTACGCTGTTCACCCGCATCATCATCCTGGCGATGGCGGCGGTGAGCCTCAACCTGATCATGGGCTATGGCGGCATGGTGAGCTTCGGCCACGCCATCTATATCGGCATCGGCGGCTATGTCGTCGGTATCCTGGCGCAGGAGGGTTTTCTGTCGGGATTCCTGCAATGGCCCGCCGCGCTCTTGGTGTCGGGGCTGTTCGCGGCCGCCATCGGCGCCCTGTGTCTGCGCACGCGCGGCGTCTACTTCATCATGATCACGCTCGCCTTCGCGCAGTTGCTTTATTACGTGGCGGTGGGTCTCGACCGTTACGGCGGCGATGACGGCCTGACCATGTACAGGCGCAGCGAGTTCGTCAGACCGCTCAACATGTCGGACAAGACCCAATTCTATTACGTCAGTTTGATATTGTTGTTTGGCGTCATGGCCCTGATCTGGAAACTGATCAATTCGCGTTTCGGCATGGTGATCCAGGGCTCGCGTTCGAACGATCTGCGCATGCAGGCGATCGGCTTCCCGACCTATCGCTACCGCCTGGTCTGTTTCGTCATCGCCGGCATGATCTGCGGCCTGGCCGGCGCGCTGCTCGCCAACCATACCGAGTTCGTCAGTCCCGCCATGATGCATTGGACGCGCTCGGGCGACCTCATCATCATGGTCGTGCTCGGCGGCATGGGTTCGGTTGTCGGCCCGTTGATCGGCGCGGTGGCGCTGCTGGTGCTGGAGGAGGCGTTGTCCGGCATCACCGAATATTGGCAGATCATCCTCGGGCCGATGTTGCTGCTGGTGGTGCTGTTCGCGCGCGGCGGCATCGACGGGCTGCTGGCGAAGGTGCGCCTATGAGCCAGCCGCTGTTGCAGGTGGACAATCTGGCCAAGCGCTTCGACGGCATCGTCGCCACCGACGATCTAACGCTCGGCGTGGTTGCCGGCGAACTGCACGCGGTGATCGGACCGAACGGCGCCGGGAAAACCACGCTGATCTCGCAGCTCGCCGGCCAGCTGGCGCCCGATTCCGGCCGCATCCATTTTGAGGGCCACGATATCACCGCGCTGCCGATGTATCGCCGCAGCGCGCTCGGCCTGGCGCGCTCGTTCCAGATCACGTCGCTGTTTCTCGATCTCAGCGTGCTCGACAACGTGGCGCTGGCGGTGCAGGCGCATGCCGGGCACTCTTTTCGATTCTGGCACAATGCGCGGTTGGAAGCGGAGTTGCGCCAGCCGGCCCGCGCGGCGCTCAAGCGCGTCGGCTTGGGCGAACGCGCCGACTTGCCGGCCTCCGCGCTCAGTCACGGCGAGCATCGTCAGATCGAGCTCGCCATGGCGCTCGTCGGCTCGCCCCGCATGCTGCTGCTCGACGAGCCGATGGCGGGGCTGGGGCCGGAGGAATCCGCCCGCATGGTGGAGATGCTGCGCGCCTTGAAAAAGGAAGTTACGATCCTCTTGGTCGAGCATGACATGGAAGCCGTGTTCGCGCTCGCCGACCGCATCACGGTGCTGGTCTATGGCCGGGTGATCGCCTCCGGCGCGCCCGTCGACATCCGCGCCAACGCCGCCGTGCGCGATGCTTATCTGGGCGAGGCCGAGGCG
>DAIRFM010000232.1:0-1759 GCA_036795025.1 Burkholderiales bacterium
GCGAATACCTGCAGGTGAAAAGCGTCTGGATCAACACCGGCGCGGTAACCGGCAATCCGTTCGTAATGCGCTGAATGATGCGATTCGCAGTCGAAATGCCAAACCAGAACGGCGGACCGATCGCCGCCGGCGGGGCGATGGCGGAGTTTCCGCCGGTGAAGACATGAACCAGCCCCTCGTTCCCATGGTCCCGCGTCCCGCCGCGACCCTGATCCTGGTGCGCGATGCGAACTCCGACATGGAGGTTTTCATGATCCGGCGCACGCACTCGGCCGCGTTCATGGGCGGCGCCCATGTCTTTCCCGGCGGCGGTGTCGATGCCGCCGATGCGGCGGCCGAATTGGCAGCCTATTGCGAAGGCCTGGACGATATTGAGGCGAGCCGGCTGCTGGGGGTGGAGCGGGGCGGCCTGGCCTATTGGGCCGCGGCCATGCGCGAGTGCTTCGAGGAAGCCGGGCTGCTGCTCGCCCACGACAGCGGCGGGGAATACGCCGATTTGAACCAGCCGCAGCGCGCGCAAGTTTTTGCACAATGGCGCGAGTCGGTGCGAGCCGGGCGGGCGACGCTGGCCGACCTTTGCCGCGAGCAGCAGCTGCGCCTGGCTGCGGGACGCCTGGCCTATTACAGCCACTGGATCACGCAGCCCGGGCGCCCGCGCCGCTACGACACGCGCTTTTTCGTCGCCGTGGCGCCTGCGGCGCAAACGCCTTCGCACGACAACAGCGAGACCATCGATCACGTCTGGATCCAGCCCGCCGAAGCGCTGGAGCGCCACCGGCGCGGTGAGCTGCATCTGGTGTTCCCCACGATCAAGACACTGGAAAGCATTGCCCGTTTCAATACCGCCGCCGCGCTGATGGAGTTTGCACGCTCGCCGCGCAAAATGCCCGCCATGGCCCCGCGCACCGCGAGCAGCCGGGAAGGCAAGAAATTGCTGGTACCCGGCGACTACGCCTACGCCGAGGTCGGCCGGCTCGATCCGGAGGGCAAGGGGACGGCCTCCGGCGAAATCGTTCCCGGCACCGTAGTGCAACTGTCGGACAAGGTGCGGCGCATCACCGCCCCCAATCCCGGATTCATGACCGGCCCCGGCACCAATACCTATCTTCTCGGCGCAGACGGGGACATCGCCGTGATCGACCCGGGTCCGGCAATCGATGCCCACATCGAGGCGGTGATCAAAGCGGCCGGCGCTCGCATACGCTGGATCCTCGTCACCCATACCCACATGGACCATTCGCCCGCGGCTGCGTTGCTGAAGGCGAAGACCGGCGCGGAGCTCCTGGGCATGCCGCCTCCGCCGTTCGAGCGCCAGGACCAGAGCTTTCGCCCGGACCGCGTGCTGGCCGACGGCGAGCGCATCGAGTTGGGCGGCTGCGTGCTGCGCGTGATCCACTCGCCGGGGCACGCCTCGAACCAGCTTTGCTATCTGATCGAGGAGGAGAGCCTGCTGTTCACCGGGGATCACGTCATGCAGGGCTCGACCGTGGTCATCAATCCGCCCGACGGCGACATGCGCGTCTATCTCGAGTCGCTGCGCCGGCTGCAGGGCGAGGACATCGCCTGGTTCGCACCGGGGCACGGGTTTCTCATGGACAAGCCGCAGGAAGTGCTGGAGCGCCTGCTGATCCACCGCCTCACGCGCGAGAACAAGGTGCTGAACGCGGTGCGGGAGGCGGGCACCGCCACGCTGGAAGCGCTGCTGCCCGCGGTATACGACGACGTGCCGGCGCGCCTGCATCCGGTGGCGAGCCGGTCG
>DAIRFM010000232.1:1859-3882 GCA_036795025.1 Burkholderiales bacterium
CGATCAAGTCGGGCGTGGCTTTCGCCAAGAGCATCAAGGCCCGTGTCACCGGCTGCTACGTGGTCGAGCCGTTCCAGCCTTACTATTTCGGGGAGTACATCCCGCCGGACATGCCCACGCCCAAGGAATTCGAGCGCCGCGCGCGCGAGGCCGGGGAAAAATACCTGAAGCAGATCGAGACTGCGGCGCGTGCCGCAGGGCTGACATACAGCGGATCGGTGGTGAAGTCCGACAGCCCTTACGCGGGAATCATCAACGCGGCCAAGAAAGGCGGTTGCGACCTGATTTTCATGGCTTCACACGGACGCAGCGGCCTGTCCGGCCTGTTGCTGGGCAGCGAAACCCACAAGGTGCTGACCCACAGCAAGATCCCGGTGCTGGTGTACCGCTAGGGCAGGTCCGGGTAGGCGTGGGTTGTATCGCGAGCGGGCGCAGGCCGGGGCAATCGGCTTGTCTGCATCCAAGCTCTTGAACACGCGCTCCTGGCTAAGCTGGCCAGGCGCCTTCCTAGACCGGCTCCCGGCCGAGGACGCTCTTCAGGCCTTCACTGTCGAGGATGCGTATGAACTTTTGCTGCACCCCGATCAGGCCGTCTTCCTGGAACTTGGAGAATGTACGGCTCACGGTTTCGAGCTTCAGCCCGAGGTAGCTGCCGATCTCCTCGCGCGTCATGCGCAGATTGAATTCCGAGGGCGAATAGCCGCGCGAGGTGAAGCGTTGCGACAGGTTGAGCAGAAACGCGGCCAGCCGCTCCTCGGCGCGCATGCTGCCCAATAGCAGCATCACGCCGTGTTCGCGCACGATTTCGCGGCTCATCACCTTGTGAAAGTGCTGCTGCAGTACGTACAATTCGCGTGACAGTTCTTCCAGGCGGGCGTAGGGGATGACGCATACCTCGCTGTCTTCCAGGGCAACTGCGTTGCAGGAGTGCTGGTCCGAACCGATGCCGTCCATGCCCAGCATGTCGCCGGCCATCTGGAATCCGGTGACCTGGTCGCGGCCGTCTTCCATCACCAGGGTGGTCTTGAAGAAACCGCTGCGAACGGCGTAGAGAGAGCCGAACTTCTCTTCGGAACGGTATACACTGTCGCCGCGCTTGACGCGTTTGCGCGTATAGACCATCTGGTCCAGTTTCTCGATCTCGTCCTGACTGAGGCCGGTCGGAAGGCACATTTCGCGCAAGCTGCAATTGGAGCAGGCGTTTTTGAGGGCATGAATGTCGATAACCCGGGCGAGCTTGGGAGGATTCATGTCATGTGCACTTAAGGAAGAATTGGTTTGATCCACATCAACATTTCCATTCCGGAATTGGGCAGACTTGACCGATGAACGTGACAGCCTTACGCATTAATCCATCCCAAAACAACCTGCAGGTTGACGCCGAGCTGTTGAGAAAATTCAACATCAGCGGTCCGCGCTATACGTCTTATCCGACCGCAGACCGCTTCGTCGAGGCCTTTGACGAGGCTGCTTATCGCAGCTGGCTGGCGAAGCGCAATGTGGGCGGGATCGCCCGTTCCCTCGCATTATACGTCCACTTGCCTTTTTGCGACACCATTTGCTACTACTGCGGCTGCAACAAGATCGTCACCAAGGATCACGGCCGTTCAGCCAAGTACTTGAAGTATCTGGGCCGGGAAATTCGCCTGCAGAGCGCCGAGTTGGGCGGGAGGCGGCGCGTGACGCAGATGCATTGGGGCGGCGGCACGCCGACGTTCCTCAGCGAGGCCGAACTCACCGAGCTGATGCAGATGATACGCGAGAGCTTCGAGCTCGATCCGCACGGCGAGTATTCGATCGAGGTGGATCCGCGCAAGGTCGGCGAGCAGAAGGTGGCGCTGCTGGGCGCGCTGGGCATGAACCGCATCAGCGTCGGTGTGCAGGACTTCAACCCCGAAGTCCAGCGCGCCGTCAACCGCATCCAGAGCGTGGAAGAAACCACGAAGGTGATCGAAGCGGCGCGCAAGCACGGCTTCAAGTCGGTCAATATCGATCTGATCTACGGCCTGCCGAAGCAGACCCT
>DAIRFM010000029.1:0-8884 GCA_036795025.1 Burkholderiales bacterium
GCGCAGAAATCCTCGAAGTCGGCCAGCGTGCACAGGTGCACGTTGGGCGTGTTGTACCAGAGGTAGGGCAGCACGTCCGACAGCGGCATGCGGCCGCGCATGATCTGCAGGCGCTGCGGCCAGTAGCCGAAATTGGGGAAGGAGACGATGCCCTGGCGCCCGACGCGCAGCATCTCCATGATGATCTCCTCGGTGTGGCGCATGGCCTGCAGCGTCTGCGACAGGATGACGTAATCGAACGAACCGGCGTCGAAGCCCGCCAGGCCCGCCTCGAGGTCGCTCTGGATCACGTTGACGTCGTTTTTCACGCAGGCGAGCACATTGGCGTCGCTGATTTCGATGCCGTAGCCGCGCACCTCGCGGCTCTGCTTCAGGTATTTGAGCAGCAGCCCTTCGCCGCAGCCCAGGTCGAGCACGCTCGCGCGCGGCGGCACCCAGGCGGCGATGGCGTCGAGGTCCGCGCGGCCGTCGAGCGCCGGGACGGGGAGCGAAGTGTTCATGCCGCCGCCTCCGTTCCGTTGTCGCGGTTCGAGCGCAACCACTGTCGGCGTCCGGCGGCAATCGCGGCCGGTCGCATCCCCGCTGCGCGGGGCCCCTGCTCCCTGCTCATGCCGCCCCTCCTGTTCCAAGGTCGCGCGCGACGTTTTCGAAATACGCCCGCACCAGCGCATGGTAGCGCGCATCGTCGAGCAGGAAGGCGTCGTGCCCATGCGGCGCATCGATTTCGGCATAACAGACGTCGGCGCGGTTGTCGAGCAGGGCCTTGACGATCTCGCGTGAGCGCGCCGGAGCGAAGCGCCAGTCCGAAGTGAACGAGGCCACCAGGAAGCGCGCCTTCGCCGGCGCCAGCGCCCTGGCGAGGTCGTCGCCGCAGGCCGCGGCCGGGTCGAAATAGTCGAGCGCCCGGGTGATCAGCAGGTAGGTGTTGGCGTCGAAGTATTCGGAGAACTTGTCGCCCTGGTGGTGCAGATAGGACTCGACCTCGAAGTCCACGTCGAAGTGGAAATTGATCGCGCCCGAGCGCAGGCTGCGGCCGAATTTCTCCATCATCGCGTCGTCCGACAGGTAGGTGATATGGCCGATCATGCGCGCGAGGCGCAGCCCGCGGCGCGGCACCACGTTGTAGGCGTAGAAGTCGCCGCCGTGGAAATCGGGGTCGGTGGTGATCGCCTGGCGCGCCACCTCGTTGAAGGCGATGTTCTGCGCCGAGAGCTTCGGCGCCGCGGCGACCACGATGGCGTTCGCGATCCGCGCGGGATAGTCGATCGCCCATTGCAGCGCCTGCATTGCGCCGAGGCTGCCGCCCATCACTGCGGCGAAGCGCTCGATGCCGAGCCGGTCCGCGAGGCGCGCCTGCGCCTGCACCCAGTCTTCGACCGTGACCACCGGAAAGCTCGAGCCGTAAGGCCTGCCGGTCCTGGGGTCGATCGAGGCCGGACCGGTGGAGCCGAAGCAGCCGCCGAGGTTGTTCACGCCGATGACAAAGAACCTGTCGGTGTCCAGGGGCTTGCCCGGGCCGATCATGTTGTCCCACCAGCCGACCTTGTCCGGCTCCGCCGCGTAATAGCCGGCGACGTGGTGTGCCGCGTTGAGCGCATGGCATACCAGCACCGCGTTCGACCTGGCGGCGTTCAGCGTGCCGTAGGTTTCGTACATCAGATCATAGGCGTCCAGCACCGCGCCGCTCCTGCATGCGAGCGGCGTATCGAAGTGCATGGTCTGCGGCCGGACTGCGCCAACCGAGCGCGGTTCGCTCATGTTGCCTCGTATAAAAACAAAAACCCGTTCAGCTTGCTCGCTAAACGGGTTTCCCGCGCTTTAGCCGTATTTGTTTTTCACTCGGTCCTGTGCAAGACCGGCGGCGCCCGCAAGCTGACAATCAAATCGGCGCTGGTGGAGAAAGATACCCGCGAAGCCGGGGGACTGTCAATCGGTGGCCGCCGGCGAAAGCCGCGCCTCGTTGTTCAGGCCATCCCTTGTTTGCTTCCGGCTGGTCCGGCTCAGGCGTTGAGTTTTTCCAGCAATTGCCGCGTTTTGTCCGGGTCGACGGCGCGCAGGATCCGGTTCGCGAGCTGCGCCAAATCGGCGAGGTCGCTCTTCAGCACCTGCTGCTTGATCGCGAGCAGGTTCGCCGGATGCATGGAAAACTGGCGCAGCCCGAAGCCGAGCAGCAGCCGCGTCAGCGTCACGTCGCCCGCCATTTCGCCGCACACCGCCACCGGCAACTTCATGCGGTTGCCGGTCCTGATGGTGTGGGCGATCAGATGCAGCACCGCCGGGTGCAGCGGGTTGTACAGGTGCGACACGCTGTCGTCGGTCCGGTCTATGGCGAGCGTGTACTGGATCAGGTCGTTGGTGCCGATGGAAAGAAAATCGAGCTTGCGCATGAACACCCCGAGTGAGAGCGCCGCCGCCGGCACCTCGATCATGCCGCCGATCTGGATGCCGCGGTCGTAGGGCAGGTTCTGCTCGTCCAGCAACTCCTTGGACTGCGCGATCATGGCGAGCGCCTGTTCGATCTCGTGCGCATGCGCGAGCATCGGAATCAGCAGGCGGATCTTGCCGTAGTTCGAAGCGCGCAGGATGGCGCGCAGCTGCGTCAGGAACATCCGCGGCTCCGCCAGGCACAGCCGGATCGCGCGCAAGCCCATCGCCGGGTTGGGTCCGCCTCTGGCGCTGCCGTTCACGGTCTTGTCCGCGCCCAGGTCGAGCGTGCGTATGGTCACCGGCATGCCGTCCATCGCCTGCGCCACCTGCCGGTAGGCCTCGAACTGCTCGTCCTCGCCGGGCAGGTCGTCGCGGTTGAGGAACAGGAACTCGCTGCGGAACAGGCCCACGCCGGTGGCGCCGGATTCGCGCACCTGCTCGATGTCCTGCGGCAGCTCGATGTTGGCGTGCAGGTCCACGGCGGTGCCGTCCCTCGTGGTGGCGGGCGTGGTGCGGATGCGCTTCAGCTTCTGCCGCTCCGCCTCGAGCCCGCGCTGGCGCTGCTGGTACTCCGACAGCACCAACTCGTCCGGAGCGACGATCAGCACGCCCTGCACGCCGTCGACGATCAGCAGTTCGCCCTCGCGCACCATCTGCCGCGCCGTGTGCGCGCCGACAATGGCCGGAATGTTGAGGCTGCGCGCGAGGATCGCGGTGTGGGAGGTCACGCCGCCGAGATCGGTGACGAAGCCGGCGTAGCGGTGCTGCTTGAACAGGATCATGTCCGCCGGCGACAGGTCGTGCGCCACCACGATCAGGCTTTCCTCGTGCGCGGGCGTGCTGCTGGCGCGGCCCGGCCGGTCCAGCAGCGCCTTGAGCACCCGCTCCACCACCTGCACCACGTCTGCCTTGCGCTCGCGCAGGTAGGAGTCCTCGATTTTCTCGAATTGCGCCACCAGCTGGTCCATCTGCACCACCAGAGCCCATTCGGCGTTGCAGTTGAGGCTGCGGATCAGTTCGCGCGGCGCGTGCGACAGCGTCGAATCGTCGAGGATCATCAGGTGCAGGTTGAGGAAAGCGCCGAGCTCGGTCGGCGCGCTGGCGGGGACGCTGCGGCGCAGCCCCTCCAGATCGGAGCGCACCGTCTCCACCCCGACCGAGAAGCGCATCACCTCCAGTTCGACGTGCTCGGGCGCGATTTCGTAATGCGCCACCTCCAGCCGCGCGCTCGAAATGAGGTGCGCCCGGCCGATCGCGATGCCGCCGCCCGCGCCGGCGCCGTGGAGGGTGAAGCTCACTCGTTTTCCCCGAATTTATCGACGATCAATTTCACAATGGCCTGCAATGCCGCGTCGGCGTCGCTGCCTTCGGTTTCGATGCCGATCGTGTTCCCCTTGCCGGCGGCGAGCATCATCACGCCCATGATGCTCTTGGCGTTGACGCGGCGGCCGTTGCGCGTGAGCCAGATCTCGCTCTGAAACCCGCCCGCCAGCTGCGTCAGCTTGGCCGAAGCGCGCGCGTGCAGCCCGAGCTTGTTCACGATCTCAGCTTCGGTTTGCGGCATTGCAGGCATCGGTATTCATGTGGACGACCCCTGCCTGACCGCCGCTGATGGCTTTGGCGGCGACGTCGGCGAGCGGCTCCTCGCGATAGGTCAGGGCGCGGATCAGCATCGGCAGGTTGACGCCGGAGACGCCTTCGACCTTGCCCGGCACCAGCAGGCGCGCGGCGATATTGGAGGGCGTGGCACCGAGGATGTCGGTGAACACCAGCACGCCCTGGCCCTCGTCGAGCTGGTTCACCAGTTCCTGCGCCTGCGGCAGTATCGCCTCGGGATCGTCGTGCACGGTGACGCCGAGCTGGCGCACCAGCGGCGGGCGCTTGCTCAGCACGTGGCTCGCGCAGTGAATCAGGGCTTCGCCGAACGCCCCGTGGGAAACAATCAGGATTCCAATCATGGCATTTACTCTGAAATTAGGTAATTGACGCCGGCCAGCGGTCGCTTCCGGCGGCGCACGCTTTCTCCAGCGCGTCGATGAATATCCCGGCGACGTTGCAGCCGGTCTGCTCCTTGATCTCCTGGAAGCAGGTTGGACTGGTGACGTTGACTTCGGTGAGGTAGTCGCCGATCACGTCCAGGCCCACCAAGAGCAGGCCGCGGCGCGCGAGCTCCGGGCCGAGCGCGCCGGCAATCTCCAGGTCGCGCGCCGACAGCGGCTGCGCCACGCCGGTGCCGCCGGCCGCGAGATTGCCGCGCGACTCCCCCGGTTTGGGGATGCGCGCGAGGCTGTAGGGCACGGGCTCGCCCGCGATCAGGAGGATGCGCTTGTCGCCGTCGCGTATTTCCGGGATATAGCGCTGCGCCATGATCGAGCGCGTGCCGTGCCAGGTGAGCGTTTCGACGATGACGTTGCGGTTGGGGTCGGCGTCGGTGACGCGAAACACCTGCGACCCGCCCATGCCGTCCAGGGGCTTTACCACCACGTCGGCGTGGGCGTCGATGAAATCGTGGATCTGCTTCTCCAGCCGCGTCACCAGGGTCGGGGCGGTGAAGCGCGGGAACTCCGCGATCGCGAGCTTCTCGCTGTGGTCCCGCAGCGCGCGCGGATCGTTGAACACCTTGGCGCCCTCGCGGCCCGCGAGCTCCAGCAGCCAGGTGGCGGTCACGTACTCCATGTCGAAGGGCGGGTCCTTGCGCATCAGCACGGCGTCGAAGTCCGCCAGCGGGTCTTCCCTGAGAGCATCTATGCGGTACCAGCGCGCGCTGTCGCCGGTCAATTCGAGGCGGCAGGACTCGCCGATGACGCGGCCGTGTTTCCACATCACGCCGTCCTGCATCAACATATGCAGCTCGTGGCCGCGGCTCGCCGCCTCGACCATCATGGCGTAGGTCGTGTCCTTGTAGGTCTTGATCCGGTCCAGCGGATCGAGGATTATCGCTATCTTCATGGTGCGAAGCGCAACGCGTGCAGTCCGATAAACCGAGAGTGTGATTCTAACAGCGACTCGGGGCGGGTGCCGGCAGGCGTAGCGCGGGAAAGGAATCCCCGCCCTGCGCGCCGTCGGCAAAACGAAAAATAAAAAAGGCGGACCGGCCGCCTTTTTTCGTGCCATCGAGGGCCGGGCGCTACTTGGCCAGGCTCGCTAGGTAATCGACGGCGGCTTTAACGTCGGCGTCGGCGAGCGCGTTGTTGCCACCCTTCGCGGGCATTGCGCCCTTGCCCTTGAGCGCGCTCGCGTAGAGCGCATCCATGCCGCTCTTCAGGCGCGGCGCCCAGGCGGCTTTGTCGCCCGCCTTGGGCGCGCCTGCAATGCCGGCGCCGTGACAGACGACGCAGGCGGATTCGAAAATCTTCTTGCCGTCGGCTTTGCCGGCCGCGGGAGCCGCAGGCGCTGTTTTCTCGGCTGCAGGAGCAGGCGCCGCCGTTTTCTGGGCTGCGGGAGCAGCCGGTGCCGTCTTCTCGGCCGCGGGAGCCGCGGTTGCCGTTTTCTCGGCCGCGGGAGCAGGCGCCGCCGTTTTCTCCGCCGCGGGAGCCGCCGCTGCCGTTTTTTCGGTCGCGGGAGCGGCGGGCTCCTTGAACTTGGCTCCGGCCTGATTGGCCATGTAGACCACCGCACGTTCCACTTCCAGGTCGCTCGAGTCGGCGCCGCCGCGCGGAGGCATTGCGCCCTTGCCCTTGAGCGCCGAATTCAGCAGCGTCTTCTGACCCGCCTTGAGGCGCGGCGCCCAGTCGCTCTTGTCGCCCAATTTGGGCGCGCCGGCCGCGCCGCTCGAATGGCAGGCGGTGCATACCGACTTGTAGACTTCTTCGCCGCTTTTTGGCGCCTTGGCCGCATCGCCGCCGGCATCGGCGAACGTGAGGTTGCCCACCGGTTTCAGGCGTTTGGCCACGGCGTCGGGCGACATGGCCGCGCTGTTCATATCGACGCTGCGGATGTTGGCTACGAATTGCGACAGCAGCACGATAAGCAGGATCGGCACCAGAAACGCCAGCGCAATCACGGTGATCAGCTGCTTCGGCGTCTTGATCGGGCTTTCGTGCCCGGCATCGTGCTCGTTCTCGCTCATTGGCTTCCTAACTCTTTGCAAACGCGCGCATTATAGTCGCAAATTCCCTCCCCTTGAAAGAACTGCCGCGTGGAGGGATGCGGCAAAAGCCGGTATACTTTGCCCGGCACGCGCCCGTAGCTCAGCTGGATAGAGTGTTGGTTTCCGAAACCAAAGGTCACAGGTTCGACTCCTGTCGGGCGCGCCAAATCGCCGATCTCGAGCGCCGTTTCGGTGCCGTAGGGGGTTTTGATGTGGATCAATGATGCTGCGGCAGGCTGCACTAGCATCTGCCATTACCCAACGAGGAGAACGGCGATGATCCTGAAACTTTTCCTGCGCGTGGCCCTGCTGGCCCTGCTGGCGACCGGCGCGCAGGCGCAAAGCTATCCCACCAAGCCGATTACCATGGTGGTGCCTTTCTCCGCCGGCGGGCCGACCGATACCCTGGGCCGCACTATCGCCCAGGCGATGACAACCGCGCTCAAACAGACGGTGATCATCGAGAACGTGGGCGGCGCCGGAGGCAACATTGGTGTGGACAGGGTCGCCAAGGCGAGACCCGACGGCTACACCATCCTGCTGCATCACATCGGCATGTCCACCAGCCCGGCGCTGTATCGCAAGCTCCCCTACAACCCGCTCAACGATTTTGAATACATCGGCTTGGTGGCCGATGTACCCATGACGCTGATCGCGAAGCAAAGCTTCCCGGCCAAGGATTTCAAGGAGCTTCTGGCATATGTGAAGGCGAACAAGGACAAGGTCACGCTTGCCAACGCCGGTCTGGGCGCGGCATCGCACTTGTGCGGCCTGCTGTTCATGAGCGCGATCGAAACCGACCTCACCACCGTGCCGTACAAGGGCACGGCTCCGGCGATGAACGACATCCTCGGCGGCCAGGTGGATCTCTTGTGCGACCAGACCACCAACACCACGGGCCAGATCAAAAACGGCAAGGTGCGGGTCTACGGCGTCACCACCAAGGTTCGTGTGCCCTCGCTCAAAGACATCCCCACGCTGCAGGAACAGGGCCTGAAGGGGTTCGAGGTGGCGGTGTGGCACGGCATTTATGCACCGAAGGGCACGCCCAAGCCCGCTCTCGATGCGCTGGTCGCGGGGCTGCAGGCCGCGCTCAAGGATGCCAACGTCAAGCTGCGGCTCGCCGAGCTGGGCACCGAGCCGGTGGCGCAGAACCGTGCCACCCCTGAGGCGCTCAAGGCGCATCTCAAGGCCGAGATCGACAAATGGGGTCCGATCATCAAGAAGGCAGGCATCTACGCCGACTGATTGGCGGGAGGAGTGAGGAGCATCGCATGAGCGCCATCAGCCGTTACCCGGTACCCAAGCTCGAAGACCTGCCGCAGGACATCCGCGAACGCATCGTCGCGGTGCAGGACAAGGCCGGCTTCGTGCCCAACGTGTTCCTCACGCTCGCGCACCGTCCGGACGAGTTTCGCGCCTTCTTTGCCTACCACGACGCGCTGATGGAAAAAGACAGCGGCCTCACCAAGGCCGAGCGCGAGATGATCGTGGTCGCGACCTCCGGCGCCAACCAGTGCCAGTACTGCGTGGTCGCCCACGGCGCGATCCTGCGCATCCGCGCGAAGAACCCGCTGATCGCCGACCAGGTGGCGGTCAACTACCGCAAGGCCGACATCACGCCGAAGCAGCGCGCCATGCTCGATTTTGCGATGAAGACGGCGCTCGAGCCGTGGACCATAGCCGAGGCCGACTTCGAGGCCCTGCGCGCCCACGGTTTTTCCGACGAGGATATCTGGGACATCGGCGCCGTCGCCGGGTTCTTCGCGCTGTCGAACCGCATGGCCAACCTGATCAACATGCGGCCCAACGACGAGTTCTACACCATGGGGCGCGAGCGGCGTTAGCCGCGCGCAGACGCCAATGCGGCTCCTCCTCGTCTGGCTCATCAACGCGCTGTCCCTCTTGGCGGTGCCCTACGTATTGCCCTCGGTCAGTGTCGACAGCTTTTACATCGCGCTGGTGACGGCGCTGGTGCTGGGCCTGGTCAATGCCCTGATCCGGCCGCTGCTGGTACTCGTCACCCTGCCCATCACCATCCTCACCCTCGGGCTGTTCACCTTGGTGATCAACGGGCTCTTGTTCTGGTTCGTGGCCTCGTTCGTCGAGGGTTTCCGCGTCGCCGGCTTCTGGTCCGCCTTCTGGGGCGCCATCGTCTACAGCCTCATCTCCTCGGTGGCGAGCTGGCTGCTGCTACCGCGGCCGCCGCGGTTGCGGCCTCCGCCGCCTCCGCCCGCCGACTATATCGATTCGACGTCTCGCCGGCTGTAGGAGGCCCGCCCCCGGGCCGACCGGTCTTCAATACGGGCGCCGGTCGGGGCGGGGGCGCCCTTCCTACAGCCGGGCTCCCATTTGCGCCGTCACAGT
>DAIRFM010000029.1:8984-10650 GCA_036795025.1 Burkholderiales bacterium
GGTCGGGGCGGGGGCGCCCTTCCTACAGCCGGGCTCCCATTTGCGCCGTCACAGTCGGCCATGGTTCGATGTCACAGGAGCACGATGTCGAACTGCTCCTGGCTGTAGCTCGATTCGGCCTGAATCGACACCGGCTTGCCGATGAAGTCCTCGAGCATGGCGAGCGACTGTGACTCGTCTTCCAGGAACAGATCGATCACGACTTGCGCGGCGAGGATGCGGAACTCGCGCGCGTTGAACTGGCGCGACTCGCGCAGGATCTCGCGCAGGATCTCGTAGCACACGGTGCGCGCGGCCTTGACCTCGCCGCGGCCGCCGCAGGTGGGGCAGGACTCGCACAGCACGTGCGCCAGCGATTCGCGCGTGCGCTTGCGCGTCATCTCCACCAGGCCGAGCTGGGTAAAGCCGCTCACCGTCATGCGCGTGCGGTCGCGCGCGAGCGCCTTGTTGAATTCGGCCAGCACCGCGGCGCGGTGCTCCTCGGTTTCCATGTCGATGAAGTCGACGATGATGATGCCGCCGAGGTTCCTCAGGCGCAGCTGGCGCGCGATCACCTGCGCCGCCTCCAGGTTGGTCTTGAAAATGGTGTCGTCGAAATTGCGCACGCCGACGAAACCGCCGGTGTTGACGTCGATGGTGGTCATCGCCTCGGTCTGGTCGATGATCAGGTAGCCGCCGGACTTGAGCTCGACCCGGCGCGCCAGCGCCTTCTCGATCTCGTCCTCGACGTTGTACAGGTCGAACAGCGGCCGCTCGCCCGTGTAGTGGTCGAGGCGCGCGAGCACGTTCTGCATATAGTCGCGCGCGAACCCCTGCAGCTTGAGGAAATTCTCGCGCGAATCGATGAGGATGCGATCGGTGTTCTCGTTGACGAAATCGCGCAGCACGCGCTGCGCCAGCGACAGGTCCTGGTGCAGCAGCGCGGGCGCGGGCGAGGACAGACTCTTCGCGCGCAGGTCCTGCCACAGCTTCCTCAGGTACTGGAGATCGTTCAGCAGCTCGGCGTCGGTGGCGGTCTCGGCCATGGTGCGGATGATGAAGCCGCCTTTTTCATCGGCGGGCAGCATCTGCTGCAGCTTGTCGCGCAGCAGCTGGCGCCCGCTTTCGTCCTCGATGCGCTGCGAGATGCCGATGTGCGGATCCTGCGGCAGGTACACCAGCATCCGGCCGGCGATGCTGACCTGGGTCGAGAGGCGCGCGCCCTTGGTGCCGATCGGGTCCTTGACCACCTGCACCAGCAGCGGCTGGCCCTCGGCGAGGATTTTTTCGATCGGCTTTTGCGCCGCTTTTCCCGGCTCGCCGTTGCCATGGCTGTTCTGGCGCTCCTCCCAGATGTCGGCGACGTGGAGGAAGGCAGCGCGCTCCAGGCCGATCTCGACGAACGCCGACTGCATGCCCGGGAGCACGCGCGCCACCTTGCCCATGTAGATATTGCCCACCAGCCCGCGGCTCGCCGCGCGCTCGATGTGCAGTTCCTGCGCGACGCCGCTTTGCATCACGGCGACCCGCGTTTCCTGCGGCGTGACGTTGATCAGGATCTCCTCGTTCATGCGGGCATTCTACTATCAAGGTAGTCGGGGCGAGGGCGACCCCTATCAAAATCGGCGCGGTGTTGTCCTCCAAGATGGGAGACCGAAGGTCGGGACCACCCGAAGAGGTGGGGACT
>DAIRFM010000233.1:0-3849 GCA_036795025.1 Burkholderiales bacterium
AGATCTGGCCGCAGGAGGTCTACTACCTCACCGGCCTGCTGATCCTGGCGTCGATCGTCCTGTTCCTGATGAACGCGGTCGCCGGCCGGGTGTGGTGCGGCTATCTCTGTCCGCAGACGGTGTGGAGCGACCTGTTTTTCGCCATCGAGCGCCTGATCGAAGGCGATCGACGCGACCGCATGCAGCGCGACCAGCGGAAATGGACGCTCGAGACCTACGCGCGCAAAAGCGCGAAGCACTTTCTCTGGCTGATGGTGGCGTGGTGGACCGGCGGCGCCTGGGTGCTTTATTTCGCCGACGCGCCCACGCTGGTGAAAGACCTCGCTACTGGCCATGCCGCGTTCATTGCCTATGTCTTCATCGGCATCTTGACTTTCACCACCTACACGCTCGCCGGCCACATGCGCGAGCAGGTCTGTCTCTATATGTGCCCGTGGCCGCGCATCCAGGCCGCGCTCACCGATGAGTATGCGCTCAACGTCACCTATCGCTACGACCGCGGCGAACCGCGCTGCGCGGTGACGAAGGCGAACGAATTGCGCGCGCAAGGCAAGCCCGCCGGCGACTGCGTCAACTGCAAGCAGTGCGTTCATGTCTGTCCGACCGGCGTCGACATCCGCCAGGGCGCCGATCTCGGCTGCATCCAGTGCGGACTGTGCATCGACGCCTGCGACGCGATGATGTCAAAAATCGGCCGCGCCACCGGGCTCATCGCCTATGACACCGACGTCAACATCAAGCGCCGCATGGAGGGCAAGCAGCCCTTCGTCAAATTGGTGCGCCTGCGCACGGCGCTCTATGCCGCGGTGATCGCGATCGCCGGCGGCATCATGATCTTCACGCTGGCGACGCGCGACAGCGAGGGCATCAGCGTCATTCACGACCGCAATCCGATGTTCGTGCGGCTGTCCGACGGTGCGTTGCGCAACGGCTACACCGTCCGCATCGTCAACAAACAGCTTAAATATCGTGAGTTCATTGTCAGCATTGACGGTCTGCCTTCGACGCTCGTCGATTTTGTGGGCCAGCCGCAGCGCGCCGACGGCCGCCAACTGGTCTCGGTCGGCCCCGACCAGACCAAGGAAGTGCGTGTCGTGTTGACCGACTACAGCACGACTCCGCCAGCGCCTTCGACTACGGTGCTGTTCAAGCTGATCGACGCGGATTCCGGAGAGATCGCCGAAATGCGCGACCACTTTTTCGGACCATGAGATAACCGAACCGATGCAAGCCGCTCCGCACGCCAAGCAAAAGCAGGCCCGCATTTTGACCGGCCGCGCCGTGTTGCTGTGGCTGATCGGATTTTTCGTCGTCGTGTTCGCGGTCAATGCGGTGCTGGTGCGCGCCGCGATTTCGACTTTCGGCGGCGTCGAGTCCACGAGCTCCTACAAGGCCGGCCTGCAATTCGGGCATGAGGTTGCGGTGGCGGAACGCCAGGACTCGCTGCATTGGCAGGTCAGCGGCAAGCTCACGCGCGACGGCGCCGGGCAAGCCGTGCTCGACGTGACCGCGCGCGATGCGCAAGGCGCGCCGCTTGCAGGCCTGACCGCGGATGCGCGGCTGGCGCATCCGGCCGACGAGCGCCTCGATCATGCTATTCCGGTTCGTCCGCTCACCGCCGGCGTGTTTCATGGATCGGCGCAGGCGCAGCCGGGGCAGTGGGATTTGATCGTCGATCTATATCGCGGCGACAAGCGGGTATTCCGCTCGCGCAGCCGCGTTACCTTGCGGTGACATAATGGGCGAAGCCCTCGATCTCTCGCTCTTTGCCAGGCCGTCCGGCGACGGCACGCTCGGCATGGATCTCGCGGTCGAAGGCATTGCCTGCGGCGCCTGCATCGCTCGCATCGAAAGCGCGGTGAAACGCCTGCCGGGGGTGACCGAGGCGCGGCTCAATTTCACCAATCGGCGTTTGCACGTGGATTGGACCGACGGCGCCATCGCGCCGGCGCAGATCCTGCAGACGCTGGAGGATGCCGGCTATCACGGCTATCCGTTCGCGCCCTTACGCGCCGAGCAGGAGGAGGCGGCCGAGGCGCGCCGCCTCACGCGCTGTCTGGCGGTCGCCGGCTTCGCCGCCATGAACATCATGCTGCTGTCGGTGTCGGTATGGTCGGGCAATGCCACCGACATCACGCCGGAGACGCGCGATTTCTTCCATTGGGCCTCGGCGCTGATCGCGCTGCCGGCGGCGGCCTATGCGGGGCGGCCGTTCTTCGCCAGCGCCTGGCGCGCCTTGCGTAGCGGCGCGCTCAACATGGATGTGCCGATCTCGCTCGGCGTGACACTCGCGCTCGCCATGTCGGTGGTCGAGACCGCCCATCACGCCAGAGACGCCTATTACGATTCCGCCATCATGCTGCTGTTCTTCCTGCTGGTCGGGCGTGCGCTCGATCACGCCATGCGCCGCAAGACGCGGGCGGTCGCCGGAAACCTGGCGGCGTTGAAAGCCGAAACCGCGCACCGATTCATGGGCGACGAACTGGTCAGCGTGCCGGTGGCGGCGCTGCATGCCGGCGACCGGCTGCTGGTGCGGCCGGGCGAGCGGGTGCCGGCCGACGGCAGCGTGCTCAACGGCGTGTCCGAACTCGACGAGAGCCTGATTACCGGCGAAACCGCGCGCCACAAGGTCGAGGCAGGCGCCGTCATCTATGCCGGCAGCATGAATTATTCCGGCGCGCTCACCATGCGCGTGACCGCCGCCGACCGCTCGACATTGCTGGACGAGATCGAGCGGTTGCTGGAGCAGGCGGCGAGCGCGAAATCGGCCACCATGCGGCTGGCCGACCGCGCCGCGCGCTTCTATGCGCCGATGGTGCACGCGACGGCGGCATTGACGCTCGTGGGCTGGTGGCTCGCCGGCGCTTCGCTGCACGACGCGGTGGTGACGGCCATCGCCGTCCTCATCATCACATGTCCCTGCGCACTGGCGCTGGCGATCCCGGCCGTGCAGGTGGTGGCTTCGGGCGCGTTGTTCCGCGCCGGCGTCATTTTGAATGCCGGCGATGCCATCGAGCGGCTGGGCGAAGCCGACACCGTCATCTTCGACAAGACCGGCACGCTCACGCTACCGGAGCCGCGCGTGATCAATGCCGCCGCGATCGATTCCGGCTTGCTGCAGAAGGCGTCCTGTCTCGCGTTGTCGAGCCGGCACCCGTTGGCGGTCGCACTGGCGCGCGAAGCGGCGACGCGCACCCCGTTCGACGGCGCGACCGAAGAGCCGGGGCAGGGCGTGCGCGCCATGATCGGCGGCGCCGAAGCGCGGCTCGGCAGCGCGGAGTTTTGCGGCGTCGCGCAAGGTGCCGCGCATGAGCCGGGCGCCTCGCACATTTATTTTGCCCATGGGGGGCAATCGGCAATCATTGCGATCAGCCAGAAGCTGCGGCCCGACGCGGTCGAGGTGGTAAAGGCGCTTGGCCGGCTTGGGCTCGATCTGCACATCCTGTCGGGCGATCGCGAAGACGCAGTGGAGCCGATCGCCTGCGCGCTCGGCATCGTCAACTGGCAAGGTGGCTTGAAGCCGGCCGACAAGATCGCTTTCATCGAAGCGCTCAAAGCTCATGGCCGCCGCGTCTTGATGGTCGGCGATGGTTTGAACGACGCGCCCGCGCTGGCCACCGCGCATGTGTCGCTGTCGCCGATTGCCGCCGCTGACGTCACGCAGGCGCAGGCCGACGCGGTGTTCCTGGGCGAACGGCTCGCGCCGGTGCTGGACGCTGTCGTGATCGCCCGCCGCGCGCGCGCGTTGATGAAGCAAAATCTTTGGCTGGCGGTGGTCTATAATGCCATCGCGGTGCCGGTCGCCATTGCCGGCGCGGTCACGCCGCTGATCGCCGCGCTGGCGATGTC
>DAIRFM010000234.1:0-1104 GCA_036795025.1 Burkholderiales bacterium
CTGAACGAGGTGCCGGGACTGGAGAATCCGACCAGCGAGCGTCTGGCGCAGTGGATCTGGGCGCGGCTCAAGCCGGCGCTGCCGCTGCTCGCGCAAGTCGTGGTGCACGAGACCTGCACTTGCGGCGCGGTCTACCGCGGCGAGGACGGGAAATGAGCGCAGCTTGAGCATGCGCAGGCAATCGAAAACCAGGGGAGGAAACCGATGGATTTGGAACTGAAGGACAAGGTGGCGATCGTCACCGGCGGTTCGCAGGGCATAGGCAAGGCGGCCGCGTTGCGGCTGGCAGCGGAGGGCGCAAGTGTGGTGATTGCGGCGCGCGGCCGGGAACTGCTGGACAAGGTCGCGCTCGAGATCCGCGCGGCCGGGGGCAGGGTGGCAGCGGTGCAGGCGGACGTCAGCCGGGCGGAAGATTGCGCCAGGCTGGTGGCGGAGGCGGTCAAGGCGTTCGGCCGGCTCGACATCCTCGTCAACAATGCAGGCACCTCGGCCACCGGCGAATTCGAATCGGTGACCGATGACATCTGGCAGGCGGACTTCGAGCTCAAGCTCTTTGCCGCGATCCGGCTCGCGCGCCTCGCGATCCCGCACATGAAACAGCAGGGCGGGGGGCGCATCGTCAACATCACCAATATCGGCGCCAAGCAGCCCCGCGCCAAATCGATGCCGACCACGGTCACGCGCGCAGCGGGGCTGGCGTTCACCAAGGCGCTGTCGAAGGAGTTTGCGCCGCACCAGATCCTGGTGAACACGGTGTGCATCGGCCTGGTGCGCGCGGGGCAGCACGAACGCAAGGCAGCCAAGGCCGGCATCGCGGTGGAGCAGTTCTACGCCAACATGGGGAAGGACATACCGCTGGGGCGCGTCGGCCGCGCCGAGGAAGTCGCCAACGCGATCGCGTTTCTCGCGTCGGAAGCGGCGAGCTATATCACCGGCACCAGCATCAATCTGGACGGCGGCACTTCGGCCGTGTTGTAGGCGGGACGTGTAGCCTCTGGAAAATCGAAAGGGAAACAGCATGAGCAATCCATTTGATCTAAGCGGCCGGGTCGCGATCGTCACCGGCGGCAACGGCGGCATCGGCCTGGGCATGGCGACCGGGCT
>DAIRFM010000234.1:1204-3844 GCA_036795025.1 Burkholderiales bacterium
CGCGCAAGGAGGTCGCGGGCCTGCACGAGCGCGTGCTCGCGCGCACTCCCGCCGGCCGCTGGGGGGGCCCTGAAGATTTCGCCGGCATCGCGGTGTTTCTCGCGAGCAGCGCGGCGGATTTCGTCACCGGGGCGGCGATCCCGGTCGACGGCGGGTATTCGTCGCAGGGTTAGGCTTCGCGATGACCCCGGCTCAAATCACCGGCGCTCAGAATGCGTGCCGGGCGCTGAGGATAATGGACAGATTGCGCCGCGGCGCCGGCTCGAAAAAGCGGCCGTTGCCATCGGCGACGATCACCGAGCCGATGTACGTGCGGTCGGTGAGGTTGTCGATACGCAGCGTTTCGGTGATGCGCCATTCGCGTGCCTTCTGCTCGAAGCCCAGGCGCAGATTGGCGAGGGTGTAGCCCGCAGCCGCGTCGCTGTTCTGGTCGTCCACGTACACTCTGCTGTTATGCCGCGCTTCGAGGGCAGCCGAGAAGCCGGATGCGAAATGACGCCATTGCAGTTCGGCGTAAAGCGACGTGCGCGGCACGCCCGGCAGCTTGTTTCCCGCGGGCACCACGGCTGCATTGGCGCCGCTGGTGAAGGCTTCGGTGTAGCGCGCATCGAGCAGGGTATAGGCGGCACGCGCATCGAAACCCGCCGGCAGCACCGCCTGCCAGGAGGCTTCCCAGCCGCTGCGGCGCGTGCGCCCGGCGTTCTTGTAACTGGTGCGGCCGCCGCCAGCAATGTCGATCACGATTTCGTCGCGCGTCGCGGTATCGAAGCGCGCGAGCGTGACCCTCTGATCGTCGCCGATGCGTCCTTTGAGCCCGATTTCGGCGTTGGTGCTGAGGCTGGGCTTGAGCGCGAAATTCAAGCCGGTGTCGGTGACGATTCTGCGGTAAGCGAGTTCGGTGACGGTAGGCGTTTCGAAGCCGCGGCCGGCGCTTGCATACAGGCTCATTTCCGGCGCGACGCGGTAGGCGAGTCCCGCGACCGGGCTGGTGTTGGAGAATCCGAGGCTGCCGCTGTCATCGCCGTTCTTTGCGGTGATGAAATGGTCGTGCGAGTCGAACCTGACCAGCGTCCGGCGCAGGCCCAGCGTGGCGCTGGCGCGTTCAACGAAGCGCCAGTCGGCCTGCGCGAACACATTGCTGCTGGTGACGTTGTCGTCCTCGTCGCGGCGCAGCGCGCCCATTGAGCCCAAGTTGTTGTCGAAGCCGCGCCGCCGCTGGTGCATCAGTTCCTGCTCGAGGCCGCTGGTGACCGACAGCGGGCGGCCGAACAGCGATCCGTCGTGTATCCAGTTCATCGAGTAGCCGTCGAAAAAAGTGCCCAGATCGACGATGCCGCCGGAATAGGTATTGATGTTCGCGGCAGTTGTTCCCGAAGGCACGGCTATGGATTGGTACTGACGGACTTGCCGATCGCCCAGATACACGCTCGCGCGAAGGTGGTCGTCGGCACCAAGGCGCTGGTCGACGGTGACGCCAGTCTGTTCCTGGCGCACGGTCTTCCTGGTGTTGAACTTGGTCGCGGATGGGTCGGCCTGGCGCGGATTGGCCGACGCCTGCGCTGCGCTGAGCCCGAGCGCGTCCTGAGTCTCGGGCTGATAAAGCGTGTTCATCACCAGCGTAACGCGGGTGTCTTCGCCGGCGAGCCATTTCAGCTTGCCGTTGAACGTCTGGCGGTTCGCGGCCGAGTGGTCGCGGTAGCCGTCGGTGTGGAATTGCGACCAGTCGCCGATGTAATTGAGCGCGCCTGACTCGCCGCCGGCCTGCACGCCGATGCGCCGGGTGCCGTAATCGCCGACGAGCAAATCCCCGGAGAGAGTCGGGCGCTTGGGCCCGTCCGCAGTGAACAGATTGACTACGCCGCCGGAGGCATTGCCGTACAGGGCGGCGAGCGGCCCGCGCATGACTTCGATGCGTTGGGCCGTGGACAGATTGAAATTCGCGGCCTGCCCCTGACCGTCGGGCATGGTGGCGGGGATGCCGTCGGCGTAGAGCTTGATGCCGCGGATGCCGAAGGTCGAACGCGCGCCGAAGCCGCGGATCGACATCTGCAAGTCCTGGGCGTAGTTGCCGCGGTTCTGCAGCACCATGCCGGGCACGCCACCGAGCGACTCCGACAGGTTGACCTTAGGCTTACCCTCACGCAGCGTCTCGGCGCCGACGGCGTCGATCGAGGCCGGGATTTCCAGATTGCGCCGCTCGGTCCTGGTGGCGGACACCACGACACCCTCATCTGCGTCCTGCGCGACGGCGGACGCCGCGTGCACAATGGCGCCGAACGCCGCGTACAGGAGCGTGCGCGAACGGTGCTTCATGTTGGGATTAGGGCGAGCCGAGGCCGGAGAGGTAGTCGGCGAGGATGTCGATGTCGGCATCGGACAGGGACTGTGCCGCCGACGTCATGTTGCCGTCCATGTCGAAGCGCGTGGACGCCTTGAAGCCGCGCAACTGGGTGCGCAGGTATTCGGCCTGCTGTCCCGCCAGCCGCGGTATGTGCTGTTGACCCATCAGGGTTCTGGCGTGGCAGGCGACGCAATTGTTCTGCTCGGTGATGCGTCGCCCCGCCGCCGCAGCTTCAGGCGCGGTCACATGCGAGAGCGGCGCGTGCGGCTGCGCCGAGAAATAGGCCGCCAGATCGTTCA
>DAIRFM010000235.1:0-3834 GCA_036795025.1 Burkholderiales bacterium
TGGTGCCGCCGGGGGTTTCGTAGCAGCCGCGCGACTTCATGCCGACGTAGCGGTTTTCGACCAGATCCAGCCGTCCGATGCCGTGCTTGCCGCCCAGCTTGTTGAGGGTTTGAAGCACCGTCGCCGGCGACAGCTTCTTGCCGTTGATGGCGGCGATGTCGCCCTGCTTGTACTCAAGCTCGACATATTCGGCGCGGGCCGGCGCGTTCTCGGGCGATACGGTCCAGCGCCACATGTCCTCTTCCGGCTCCTTGGCCGGGTTCTCCAGGATGCGCCCCTCGTAGGAAATGTGCAGCAGATTCGCGTCCATGCTGTAGGGCGAACCGCCTTTCTTTTTGCCTTCCACCGGGATGCCGTGCTTCTCGGCGTATTTGACCAGTTTGTCGCGCGAGCCGAGATCCCATTCGCGCCATGGTGCGATAACGCGGATGTCGGGCTCCAGAGCGTAATAGCCGAGCTCGAAGCGCACCTGGTCATTGCCCTTGCCGGTGGCGCCGTGCGAGACGGCATCGGCGCCGGTCATGCGCGCGATCTCGATCTGGCGCTTGGCGATGAGCGGGCGGGCGATCGACGTGCCGAGCAGGTATTCGCCCTCGTAGATCGCGTTGGCGCGGAACATGGGGAAGACGAAGTCGCGCACGAATTCCTCGCGCAGATCGTCGATGAAGATTTTCTTGACGCCGAACTGCTTCGCCTTTTTTCGCGCCGGCTCGAGCTCTTCGCCCTGGCCGATATCGGCGGTGAACGTGATCACCTCGCAACCGTACTGGTCCTGCAGCCATTTGAGGATGACCGAGGTATCCAGCCCGCCGGAGTAGGCGAGCACGACTTTTTTTACCGCGCTATTCTTGATTGCCATTTAGCCACTCGAAAGATGATGAATTGGGATGGTGAAGCTAAATACTGGTCAGAAATACCGCAGCATGTCGCCAACGGACTTGCGCGCTGCGCGCGCCAACCGTGTTTTTGGTACGGATAAAAGGCGCATCCGTACCAAAAACACGGTTATGGATAAAAGCAACAACGGCTTGCGGTGAGCGTCTCAAGCCGGTCATGCGATCTTTCCCAGCAGCAGGAATTCCATCAGCGCTTTCTGCGTATGCAGGCGGTTCTCGGCCTCGTCCCAGACCACGCTCTGCGGCCCGTCGATCACGTCCGCGGATACTTCTTCCCCGCGATGCGCCGGCAGGCAGTGCATGAACAATGCGTCGGGGCCGGCCAGCCGCATCATGTCGGCATCGACCTGCCAGTCGCTGAAGTCGCGCTTGCGCTCGGCGTCCTCGGCCTCGAAGCCCATGCTGGTCCAGACATCGGTGGTGACCAGGTCGGCGCCGCGCGCTGCCTCCATCGGGTCGGCGAAATGCTCGTAATGGTTCTTGCCGTAGATCCCGGCGCGTTCCGCTTCCACTTCGTAACCGGGCGGGGTGGAGACGTGCAGGTTGAAATCGAATATCGCCGCCGCCTGCATCCAGGTATTGCAGACATTGTTGGAATCGCCGATCCATGCCACCGTCTTGCCGCCGATCGGGCCGCGGTGCTCGATAAAGGTGAAAATATCGCCCAGCACCTGGCACGGGTGATATTCGTTGGAGAGTCCATTGATCACCGGCACGCGCGAAATCCCGGCAAAGCGCTCGAGGATCGCCTGCTCGAAGGTGCGGATCATGACGATGTCGACCATGCGCGACACGATCTGGGCCATATCCTCCACCGGTTCGCCGCGCCCGAGCTGGGTATCGCGGGTATTGAGAAATATGGCCGAGCCGCCGAGTTGCTGCACGCCGGCCTCGAACGACAGGCGCGTGCGCGTGGACTGCTTCTCGAAAATCATCGCCAGCGTGCGGTCGACCAGCGGGTGATAGGGTTTGTATTGCTTGAACTGGGACTTGATCCAGCGTGTACGTTCGAGCAGGTGCTCGTATTCGGCGCCGGAAAAATCGCTGAATTGCAGATAATGCCGCAGCTTCATGATGCGCCTCCGGCGTCAGTGCGCCGGGGCCGGCTGGGTGAGGAAGTCCCGGATCAGGGCGGAGAGGATATCGACCACCTGGCGCGCCTCGTCCAGGCTCATGATGAGCGGCGGCAGCAGGCGTATGATCTTGTCCGCGGTGACGTTGATAAGCAGCCCGGCTTCGAGCGCGCGCCCGACGAGCTCGGTGCAGGGCCGGTCGAGCTCGATGCCCAGCATCAGGCCCATGCCGCGGACCGCAACCACGCCTTTGATTCCAGCCAGCGCCGTGGTCAAGCCGGCGCGGATGGCATCGCCGACCTTGGTCGCGTTGTCGAGCAGTTGTTCCTGCTCGATGATGTCGAGTGTCGCGAGCGCCGCGGCGCAGGCGAAAGGATTGCCGCCGAAAGTGGAACCATGGTTGCCCGGCTTGAATACCTCGGCTGCGGCGCCCTTGGCGAGGCAGGCGCCGATGGGCACCCCGGCGGCGAGGCCTTTGGCCAGGGTGACCACGTCGGGATGAAAGCCGGCGTGCTGATAGAAGAACCACTTGCCGGTGCGGCCGAGGCCGCACTGGATCTCATCCAGCATCAACAGCCACTGGTATTCATCGCACAGCGCGCGCAGGCCCCGCAGGTACTCGAAGTGCGCGACGTTGATGCCGCCTTCGCCCTGAATCGGTTCGACCAGAACGGCGACCACGTTGCGGTTGTGCTGCGCCACCTGGCGCACCGCCTCCAGGTCGTCGTAGGGCACGCGCACGAAGCCGGACACCAGCGGCTCGAAACCGGCCTGCACCTTGCGGCTGCCGGTGGCCGAAAGCGTGGCCAGCGTGCGGCCATGAAAGGCCTTCTCCATCACCACGATGGCGGGATTCTCGACACCCTTGCCCTTGGCGTACAGCCGCGCGATCTTGATCGCGGCCTCATTGGCCTCGCAGCCGGAATTGCAGAAGAAAATCTTGTCCATGCCGCTGATCGCGGCGAGCTTGTCGGCAAGATTTTCCTGCTCGGTGATCTGATAGATGTTGGAGGTGTGAATCAGCCTGCCTGCCTGCGTGTTGAGCGTTTTCACCAGCCTGGGGTGGGCGTGGCCGAGCGTGTTCACGGCGATGCCGCCGAGGGCGTCCAGGTAGCGCTTGCCCTGCGCGTCCCACAGCCAGACGCCCTGGCCGTGGGTGAAGGCCACGGGCAGTCTGGCGTAGGTGTTCATTACGTGCGACATCGCCACGTCCTAAAAGGCTGCTTCAGAACGACTGAAACAGCCTCCGAATTAGGGGAGTATGAGGGGCCAAGGAAGGGATGGGCCCCTTCCGTTTCCCCCTCGGTCCCCTCATTTTGTAACAGTTCTAAAACAAAACGCACACGGCGGCAAATGCCGCCGTGTGCCCGAAGCTTCTGTAAATTATTTTAACACACTGCCACAGCCATCAGCATAGCGCCAGCACCGCGGCTGCATTGGTGAAATGGCGGGCTCGCATCTACCTTGCTGCGGCGAGGTGGACCCTGTTGCCGGGTTTGTGCACCGTGCATTCCAGTATCTTGCAATACTGATACATCTGGCGCAGTTTGCGTTCGGCATCGATTTCGTCCCTGCCGTGTATCAACAGGTTATCCACAATCAATCCAGTGCGTGTGCGAATGCGGAACCCGTATTTTATAATCGCTGAAGATGACACAAAGCCCCCCTCATTCAAGCGCTTAAGGGATCTATAGCATATGCGCTCTATCAACTCAACGCAAATTTATGTTCCAACGGTATTTTTTCTCATTGCCCGCGTTTTTTGCCCGGGATTTGTGCACGGGTGCGCCAGTCGATCGCTGGAAGCAGGCGCGGGCGGGAACGCCGGAAACAAAACGGCCGGCGTTAAGCCGGCCGCTTTGTCT
>DAIRFM010000236.1:0-1822 GCA_036795025.1 Burkholderiales bacterium
TGGAGGGCGCGACGCTCGCGACCGTGCTGCTGGTGAGCCTGTACCGCACGCCGGCGAGCCTGGAGGCGGCGTGGAAGTATTTCATCCTGTGCTCGGTCGGCATCGCGCAGGCGCTGTTCGGAATCATCCTGCTGTATTTCGCCGCGGAAAAAGTTCTCGGCCCGGGAGGGACTTCACTCCTGTGGACGCACCTGTACGGAGTGCGCGACCAGCTCGAACCGACGGTGCTGTCGCTCGCCTTCGTGTTCCTGCTGGTCGGGTTCGGCACCAAAGTGGGCCTGGTGCCGCTGCACAACTGGCTGCCCGACGCGCACGCCGAAGGCCCGACCCCGGTATCGGCGGTGCTCTCGGGGCTGCTCCTCAACGTCGCGCTGTACGCGGTGGTGCGCTGCAAGGTGCTGGTCGATGGCGCCCTCGGGCGCAATTTCTCCGGCGGCCTGATGATGGGTTTCGGCCTCCTGTCGGTGGTGGTGGCGGCGTTCTTTCTGTCGCGGCAGAAGGACATCAAGCGCATGTTCGCTTACTCTTCGATCGAGCACATGGGGATCGTGACCTTTGCTTTCGGCATGGGCGGCCCGGTCGCCGCTTTCGCCGGCCTGCTGCACATGACCGTGCACTCGCTCACCAAGAGCGCGATTTTCTTCACCGTCGGCCATGCCACGCAAAAAACCGGCACGCAGAACATGGCGGACATCCGCGGTTTGATCGAGCAAAGCCCGACCATCGGCTGGGGACTCGCGCTGGGGACCCTCGCCATCCTCGGCATGCCGCCGTTCGGGGTGTTCACGAGCGAGTTCCTGGTGCTCACCACCGCCATGCACGAGCACCCCTGGGCGACGCCGTTCCTGTTGGTAGCGCTGGGAGTCGCGTTTGCCGCGATCTTCGGCAAGGTCCAGCCGATGGTGTTCGGCGAAACCAACCTGCGCCGGCTGCCTCATCCGCCGGCGCTGGTGCCGGTATTCGTGCACCTGGCAATCGTGCTGATGCTGGGCTTGTACATCCCGCCCTATCTGGTCGAATGGTACCGGCAGGCGGCCGCTTTCATCGGCTGAGCACGCAATGGGCACAATGGGCAAAAAGCGATGACCGATCTTCCGCTCCAAACCGAAGCCATCCCGGGCGCCATGCCCGCGTTCCGTTCAATGATCGAGGCCGGGACCCTGCGCGCGGTGGTGGAGAAGGCGAAAGCGCAAAAAGCGCGCCTGGTCGCCCTTTGGGGCAGCGACGAAACCACGCGCGGCGGCGCTTATGCGCTGCACCTCGCGCTTGCGCTTCGCTCCGGCCTGTTGTGGCTGACGCTGCCGCTCACGCGCGAGCACCCGCGCTATCCCAGCATCGCCGATATCTATCCGTGCGCGAACCGAATGCAGCGCGCCGCCTACGACCTTCTCGGCATCCACGCCCAGGACAGCCCGGATCACCGCAAGTGGGTGCGCCACCGCGCCTGGCCCGGCGGCGTATTTCCGCTGCGCAAGGAATTCGACATCGGCACGAGCCTCCCCGCGTCGGACGACCGCTATCCGTTCGTCAAGGTCGCAGGCGAAGGCGTGCACGAAATACCGGTGGGCCCGGTGCACGCCGGCACCATCGAACCGGGGCATTTCCGCTTCTCCATCGTCGGCGAAAAAATCCTGCGCCTGGAAGAGCGCCTGTGCTACACGCACAAAGGGATAGAGAAGCTGTTCGAGACCATGACCCTGGCCGAGGGCGCCAAACTCGCCGGGCGTGTGTCCGGTGATTCCACCGTCGCCTACGCCTGGGCCTACGCCATGGCAGTCGAGGGCGCCAGCGGCACCGAGCCGCCCAGCCGCGCGCTCGGTCT
>DAIRFM010000236.1:1922-3811 GCA_036795025.1 Burkholderiales bacterium
TACGACGATCACGCCGGCGCGCAGGACCGCTTCATCATGGCCGGGCAGGTGCTGCCTGAACTCGCCGAAGAAATGGGGCTCGCCGGATTCGCCGGACGCGCGAGCGGCGTTAAACACGACTTGCGCGTCGATTATCCGATACCGCCCTATCAGCAGGCCGGGGTGCGCATCGCTTTGCATACTCGCGGCGATGTCTCCGCGCGCGTGTTAATGCGATTCGAAGAACTGTTCGAGTCCATGCGGCTGGTGCAGGCGCTGGCCGGTGAGCTTGCGCCGGGCGAGATTCGGGTTCCGCTCGCCGACTGCAACGCCGGAAAATGCGGCGTCGGCTGGGTCGAAGGCTGGCGCGGCGAAGTGCTGATCGCGCTTGAAACCGCGGATGCCAACCGCATTCATCGCGCCCATGCGCACGATCCGTCGTGGCAGAACTGGCCGGCGATCGAGCGCGCCGTAATCGGCAATATCGTTCCCGACTTTCCGCTGATCAACAAGTCCTTCAACCTTTCCTATAGCGGACAGGACCTCTGACATGTATCAGATGCTCAGGCAGATCGCGAAAACCGGCATCGTCAGCGAACCGCCGCCGCATGCGGACGAGGCGCTGCGCCAGATCGAGCAGCGTCTGGGCGCGGTGATTCTCAAGCACTTCGGGCGCGCGCTCACCATCCGCCACGTCGATGCAGGCTCGTGCAACGGCTGCGAGCTGGAGATCCACACCATGAACGGGCCCTACTACAACCTGGAGCGGCTTGGGATCAAACTGGTCGCGAGTCCGCGCCACGCCGACATGCTGCTTGTGACCGGGCCGGTATCGCGCAACATGGAGCTTGCGCTCAAGCGCACCTATGACGCGACGCCCGATCCGAAACTGGTGGTCGCGATCGGCGACTGCGGCTGCAGCGGGGGAATTTTCGGCGAGAGCTATGCCAGTTGCGGCCGTGTGTCCAATGTCATCCCGGTGGATGTGGCCGTGCCCGGCTGTCCACCCACGCCGATCGCACTGATGCAGGGCATACTCACCGCCATCAGTTCCGGCCGGCACGACGGGGCCTGAAGGCCGCGCATGAACAGCGTCTGCGCATGGCCATCCCGACGCTGCCGCTAGCGTTCATCGGCTGGTTTTTTGCGATCGTATCCTTCGCTGCGCTGGCGATCGGCATACTGCTACTGCACCAGCTTTTCCGCAGCGGAAAAATCCCGCCCGAATACCTGCAGTCGCGCATCATCAGCGACTTTGCGCTGCTTCTCGTCTGGCTGATCGGGCTCGTGTCGGCGTTCGGCCTGCTCAACGGCTTTTCCTGGGGGCGCACCGGCCTGGAATATTTTTGCTGGGTGCTGATCGCGCTGACGCTGCTCGCGGGCGGCACGCGTCTGGCCTCTTACCGCCAGCATCCGCAAGGCCAGCGGCTGACGCCACGAGGCTGGGTCGTCGCGATCGCCGGCGTGATGCTGGTTGCGCTGCCGCTGGTTGCGCTTTGCGGCGTGACCATCCTCACGCTGCGCAGCGACGAGGTGCGCCAGCAACTTGAGCGATCTCAAAGTTAAGGATGGTCTGAACAAAGGGGCCTAGGGACCGGGTGGGACCCTTCCCTTCCCACCCGGTCCCCTTGTCCTCCAAGGTGGGAGACCGAAGGTCGGGACCACCCGAAGAGGTGGGGGACTTTCCCCTCAAGGGGGATCGAGACCTTCGGGGCGTCCCCCGAGGGGACTTCCTTCGGGGCGTAAATCCCCCAAGTCAGAGGAAGCGCTGTTTGTCTTGGGGACTTAAACAGAGCTTCCTTAAGCGACTTATTTGCTGCGCCAGGCCGGGTTGTCCAGCGCGGCGTATTGCGAAGGCGGCCGCTTTCGGATATAAACGCTCAGGCAATTTTTTGCCGCAACATCCGAGA
>DAIRFM010000237.1:0-3799 GCA_036795025.1 Burkholderiales bacterium
TCCTGCAACTGCTTCAGCAACTGCTCGCGCGAGGCATTGGAACGCTCCCACAGCGCCACCAGTTCCCTACGCATGGTGTAGACCGTCGATAGCTTCTCGCTCTTGGCCAGTGCCTCGGCCAGCCTGGCGCGCTCTTCGCCGCACAACTGCTTCTCGTCGCGATTGAGCCAGCGCTTCAGGCCCTTCAGCAACTGCGCGTCCTGCGGCGCAAAGCCGCGCAGCACGCGCAATTCCTCGGCGTAGGTGTTCTTCAGCGACTTGGCGTATTTCGCCAGCACATCATAACGGTAGGTAATCACGGCCTGCAGCGTATCAAAATCGGCAACCGGCTTGGCTGGGGTGAATCGCGGCCTGGGCGCGATCTTCTTGATTTGCGCCAGCCCCAGCATTTCGAGGATACGGATATACATCCAGCCGATGTCGAACTCGTACCATCTGTTGGAGAGCTTGGCCGATGAGCCGAAGGCGTGGTGGTTGTTGTGCAGCTCCTCGCCGCCGATCAGAATGCCCAAGGGAAAGATATTGGTGCTGGCGTCGGCACTGGACCAGTTGCGGTAACCCCAATAGTGGCCGATGCCGTTGATCACGCCCGCCGCCCAGAAAGGGATCCAGGCGATCTGTACCGCCAGCATCAGAAGCCCCGGCACGATGCCGAACAGGCTGACGTTGATCAGCCCCATGATCACCAGCCCGGCCTTGGCACGGCTGCTATAGACATTGCGCTCCAGCCAGTCGTCCGGCGTGCCATGGCCGTAGCGCTCCAGGGTCTGCTTGTTGTGGGCTTCCTTGACGTACAGGAACACCCCGCCCCAGAGCACGCGATTGATGCCGTAAATCTGCGGACTGTGCGGATCGTCCGCGGTCTCGCATTTGGCATGGTGCTTGCGATGGACGGCGGCCCACTCCTTGGTCACCATGCCGGTGGTCATGCATAGCCAGAGACGGAAGAAATGGCTGGCTAACGGGTGCAGGTCCAGCGCACGGTGGGCCTGGTGGCGGTGCAGGAAAATGGTTACGGCCGCGACACTGATATGGGTCAGCACCAGGATCACGATGACCAGGCCCCACCAGGGTAAATCGAGTACCCCCGAAAAAAGCATTAAATCTCCATCAAGTTCACAAAGTGGGTCGGGATTCTACGTCAAATTCCGCATACCGCAATGGGTATTTGGCTAACGCCGTCGGTCGGGCTTGCGGCGCCTTGAATCAGCCGCGAACGCCGTCTGCGCCGGGCAAAATCCGCACTTCGCGCTGCGGATACGGAATTTCGATACCGGCTTCCTGAAAAGCGCGCCAGATAGCCAGGTTGAGCTCGGAGCGGATATTGAGCATGCCGATCTCGGGATCGCCGATCCAGATCCCCAGCTCGAGCTCGATGCCGCTGTCGGCGAAGCGCGCCAGGAACGCCTTCGGCGGCGGCTCGGCGAGCACGCGCTGGTGCTTGCTCGCCGCCTCCTCCATCAGCCGCATGGCACGCTCCGGATCGCCCTTGTAACCGACCTGGACCTGGATCGCCAGCCGAATCTGCCGGTTCGAATACGAATGGTTGAGCACCGTCGTGGTGATCAGCAGCTCGTTGGGGATGATAGCCTCGCGTCCATCGCCCGCGCGCACCACCAAGTAGCGCGTGGTGATGTTTTTCACTTCGCCATAGAAGTTGTCCGCCGTGATCAAGTCGCCGATGCGGATCGAGCGGTCGAGCAGGATGATGAAGCCGCTGACGTAATTGCTGGCGATTTTCTGCAGGCCGAAACCCAGGCCCACGCCGATGGCGCCGCCGAACACCGACAACACCGTGAGGTCAATGCCAACGAGCGGCAGGACCGTGAGCACGGCGAGCAGGACCAGCAGCGACTTGGCCAGGCGCGCAAACACCACGCGCAGGCTGGAGTGCAGCGAATCGGCGCGCATCAGCCGCGCCTCGATGGCGCCGGAGAGCCACAGCGCCGCGAGCAGGGTGATCACGACCCAGAACAATCCCTGCAACAGCAGCCACAGCGTGAGCTTCTGCCTGCCAAAATGAAAAGTGATGTCATCGAGATAATCGATCACTTCCGGCAGCAGGCCGGAGACGTGCAGCACCAATGCGCCCCACACCAGAACGGCGATGGTTTTCTCGAACGTGCGCACGATGCTGCCCCGAGCGAACACGTGGCGCAGCAAATAAAAGAAAATGCGCACCAGCAAGAGCGAGGCGAGCAGCGGCACGAACAGCCGCAGCAGATCGACCTCGATCCATTGTTTGAGCAGGCTGATGCTCACCGTCAGCGGAATCAGCGCGACGGCGGGGAACAGGATGCGCCTCAAGCCGCCGACGCCGAACTTCCAGATGCCGTCCGCCTCGACGCGAGCCAGGCGCAGCGCCCGGCCCGCGGCCCAGGCAAGCACGAAGCACGACAGCAGGATCGCGATCTGCCATACGACCTGCGGATCGTGCAGATCGATCCAGGCCTTTTGCAGCAGGTTACTGAAGGGTTCTTTCATTGCTCGGCGTAGGGCAAAGCCTCGGCGAAGTGCCGTCTCCAGTTGGCGGCGTACGCATTCGCGATATCAGGGTTGTGGCGCAGGATCAGCACGTTCTCGGCGTTCTTGCTTTGCGCGGCGTAGGTCCAATTGTAACTCCCGGTGATGACCGCCGCGTCCGCCGTACCCGCGTCGATGACCATCACCTTGTTGTGCGCGCTCTGGTAGCGCACCTCCAGCGTCACCGGGATGCCCGCCCGGACCAGGTCGGGGATGCGGCTGGCCTCGCCGCTGAAGGTCTGCTCGCGGTCCGCCATGACGCGTACGTCCACGCCGCGCCTTTTGGCTGCGATCAATGCATTCGCCAGCGTGCGGCTGGTGAAACTGAAGGCCTGCACCAGAATCTGATTTTTTGCCCGGCGTATGCCGTCGACGATCATGCCTTCGGCATTGTCCCAGGGCGTGAATGCCACCTGCACCGTGCCCTGCGCCGGAAATACCGGCGGCGTTTGCCGGTACGGCAATGCTTCGGGTGCCTGCGCCGGAATCTGCGCCTCGGCCGCGCAAGCACATAACAGAGCGAGCCCGAGTAGCGCCCGCCTCATTGTTTTTTCGCCAGCAGCGCCGCGAAAAAACCGTCGGTGCCATGCAGGTGCGGCGCAAGGCGCAGATATTCCCCGGTATCGAGTTCGATGCGCTGCTGCGCCAGGGCGGCGTTGGCCGGCCGCAGCTCGAACTGCGCGTGCGTCGCCAGAAAGGACTCCACCACCTCTGCGTTCTCCTCATCGAGCAGGCTGCAGGTCGCGTACAGCATCAGGCCGCCCGGCTTCACCAGCCTGGCTGCCGCAGCCAGGATGACATCCTGCTTTGCGCGGCGCTCGGCCAGCGCCTGTTCGTCCTGGCGCCATTTGAGATCGGGATTGCGCCGCAGCGTCCCCAAGCCGGTGCAGGGCGCGTCCACCAGCACGCGGTCGAGCTTGCCCGCGAGACGCTTCAGGCGCGCGTCGTTTTCGCTCGCGATCCACTGCGGATGCACGTTGGAAAGGCCCGAGCGCGCGAGGCGCGGCTTCAAGCCCGCGAGGCGCTTTTCCGAAATATCGAAGGCATACAGCCTGCCGCTCCCGCGCATCATCGCCCCCAGCGCCAGGGTCTTGCCGCCGGCGCCGGCGCAGAAATCCGCCACCATCTCGCCGCGGCGCGGCGCGAGCAGCTGGCACAGGAGCTGGCTGCCCTCGTCCTGGATTTCGATCGCCCCCTCCAGGAACAGCGGGTGCCGCTTGATTTGCGGCTTGCCCTCCAGACGCACCCCCACCGGCGAATAGGGCGTCGCCCGCGC
>DAIRFM010000238.1:0-3779 GCA_036795025.1 Burkholderiales bacterium
CGGCCCGGAAGGCGGCGATGCGGGCGGCGACATCGTGTGCACCGGCACGCCGGCGCAGGTTGCCACACACACCGCGTCGCACACGGGAAAAGCCTTGCGGGACTATGAACTCGCGCTGGGGCAAGCGGGCGGAGAACCGCATCAATCGGGCGTCTCAGAAGCATTGCCGCTGCAGAAAGCGCTCCGTGCGCGAAATAATTCCATTCAGATCCATAACGCGCGCGAGCACAATCTGCAGAACGTGGACGTCGAGATCCCGCGCAACCAGTTCACCGTGGTCACCGGGGTTTCGGGCAGCGGCAAGTCCACCCTCGCCTTCGACATCCTGTTCGCCGAGGGCCAGCGCAGATACCTGGAATCGCTCAACGCGTATGCGCGGCAGTTCGTGCAGCCTTCGTCGCGCCCGGACGTGGACGCGATCTTCGGCATTCCGCCCACCGTGGCGATCGAGCAGCGCACCAGCCGCGGCGGCAGGAAGAGCACGGTGGCGACGCTGACCGAGATCTACCACTTCCTGCGCCTGTTGTACGTCAAGCTCGGCACGCAATACTGCCCCGAGTGCAACGTGGCGATCGAGCCGCAGAGCTTCGATGCCATCGCCGCGCGCATCCTGCGCAGCTACAAGGGCCAGCGCATCGGCCTGCTCGCGCCGCTCATCGTCAGCCGCAAGGGCTATTACACCGACCTCGCCAAGTGGGCCAAGGCCAAGGGCTACACGCATTTGCGCGTCGACGGCGAATTCCTGCCGACCGCGAAATGGCCGCGCCTCGATCGCTTTCACGAGCACACCATCGAGCTGCCGGTGGCCGACATGCGCGTCACGCCGGCGAACGAGGCGGAGTTGCGCGAGGCACTTACGCGCGCGCTCGATTTCGGCAAGGGCATCGTGCACGTCCTCGGCGGCCTGGATCGCCTGGCCGAAGCTGCGCGAACATCCAAGGGCTCTCGCGTCGAGCTGGCATTGCCGCAAGCGATTTTCTCGACCAAGCGCGCCTGCCCATCCTGCGGGCGCAGCTTTCCGGAACTCGATCCGCGCCTGTTTTCCTTCAACTCCAAGCATGGCTGGTGCGGCAGTTGCCTCGGCACCGGCGTGAAAATTTCCGGCTACCAGGAACCAGACTACGAGAAAGACAGGGATGCGAGCCGCGAGCAGGAGGACCAGCGCCTCGACAACTTCCTCGACGAGCAGGAGGAAGGCGATGTTTCCTGCCCCGCCTGCTCTGGCCGCCGGCTCAATCGCGAAGCGCTCGCGGTGCGCTATCGCAAGCGCTCGATCGCCGACCTGGTCGCGCTGCCGGTGGCGCAACTGGGTGAATTCTTCCGCGACCTCGAAACCAGCGGGCGCGAAGCCGAGATCGCGCGCGACCTCGTCGCGGAATTGAAATCGCGCTTGAGCTTCCTCGACGAAGTCGGGCTCGGCTATCTGGCGCTAGGGCGCGCCGCACCCACGCTCTCCGGCGGTGAGGCGCAGCGCATCCGCCTCGCGGCGCAACTCGGCTCCAACCTGCGCGGCGTGTGCTACATCCTGGACGAGCCCACCATCGGCCTGCACCCGCGCGACAACCGCGTGCTGCTGGACACGCTGGAAAAGCTCCAGGCCAAGGGCAACACCCTGGTGGTGGTGGAACACGACGAGGACACCATACGCCGCGCGGCGCACGTGCTCGATCTCGGTCCGGGCGCGGGCAGCCGCGGCGGGCGCGTGGTGGCCCAGGGCTCGGCCGCGGACCTGATGGCGAACCCCGAGTCGGTCACCGGCCGCTTCCTCAAGCATCCGCTTCGGCATCCGCTGCATCCGCCGCGCGCGGTCAACAAGCAAACCCCGGCGCTGGACATCCTCGGCGCCGATTTGCACAACCTGAAGAATCTCCATCTGCGCCTGCCGCTCGCGCGCCTGGTCGTGGTCACCGGCGTCTCGGGTTCGGGCAAGTCGACGCTCGCGCGCGACGTACTGCACGCCAACCTCGCGCGCCTGGTTGCGCAAACGCGTCTTTCCCCGCGCAAGCGCGGACTGGTGCAACTCACCGGCTGCCGCGAGATCCGCGGCGCGGAACACATCGGGCGCGTGCTCGAAGTGGACCAGACGCCGATCGGCAAGACGCCGCGCTCCTGCCCCGCCACCTATGTCGGTTTCTGGGACACGATCCGCAGGCTGTTCGCGGACACGACCGAGGCGCGCATGCGCGGCTGGAGCCCCTCGCGCTTTTCTTTCAATACGGGCGAAGGACGCTGTCCCGCGTGCGAGGGCCAGGGCGTGAAACGCATCGAGATGAGTTTCCTTCCCGACGTGAAAGTGCTGTGCGACGTTTGCCGCGGATTCCGTTTTGGCCCGGAAACGCTGTCGGTGCAGTTCAAGGGAAAGTCGATAGGCGAGATCCTGGCCATGAACGTGGACGAGGCGGTCGAGTTTTTCTCCGCCCATCCTTCCACCCATCACGCGCTGCGCCTGCTGCAGGACGTGGGCCTGGGTTATCTGACGCTGGGCCAGCAGAGCCCGACGCTCTCCGGCGGCGAGGCGCAACGGATTAAACTGGTGACCGAGTTATCGAAGGTCCGCATCGACGCCGAAGGCAACGCGGCAGCGCGCCCCGGCCGCGGCGGCGCGGAAGGCCACACGCTCTACGTGCTGGACGAACCCACGGTCGGCCTGCACATGGCCGACGTGGAAAAGCTGATCCACGTGCTGCACCGCCTGGTCGATGCCGGCAACACGGTGGTGGTGATCGAGCACAATCTGGACATCATCGCCGACGCCGACTGGATCATCGACCTCGGCCCGGAGGGCGGCGACGCCGGCGGACGCATCGCCGCCCAGGGCACGCCCGCGATGCTCGCGAGCGCGCCGGCGCCCTCGCACACCGCGCGCGTACTGGCCGAATTCCTCGCCGGGCGCAGCGTGCTCAATGCAACAAAGGCGGCAGCATGAACACCAGCTATCGCACGCGCGTCGTGATCATGGGCGCGGCCGGCCGCGATTTCCACAACTTCAACGTCGTCTATCGCGACGATCCGGCGTTCGAGGTCGTGGCCTTCACCGCGGCCCAGATTCCCGGCATCGCCGGACGCCGCTATCCCGCCGTGCTCGCGGGCAAGCTCTATCCCCAGGGCATTGCGATCGAGCCCGAGGCGGAACTCGAGGCGCTCGTCCGCGCGCACGAGGTCGAACAGGTCGTGTTCGCCTACAGCGACCTCGCCCACGCCGAAGTCATGCACCGCGCCTCGCGCGTGCTCGCCGCCGGCGCCGATTTCACGCTGCTCGGCCCGCAGCGCACCATGATAGCGGCAGGCAAACCGGTGATCGCGGTATCGGCCGTGCGCACCGGCTGCGGCAAATCCCCGGTCAGCCGCTGGATTTCGCGCGCGCTGCGATTGCGCGGTCTGCGCGCCGCCGTCGTGCGCCATCCGATGCCTTACGGCGATCTCGCGCGCCAGAGCGTGCAGCGCTTCGATACACGCGCCGATCTGGAGCGCGCGGCCTGCACCGTCGAGGAACGCGAAGAATACGAACCGCACCTCGCCGCAGGTAACATCGTCTATGCCGGCGTGGATTACGTCAGCATCATCGAGCAAGCCGGGCGCGAATCCGATCTCATCCTGTGGGACGGCGGCAACAACGATTTTCCGTTCGTCCGCCCCGACCTGCACATCGTGCTCGTCGATCCCCTGCGCCCCGGCCACGAGACTGGTTACCATCCTGGCGAAACGGTGCTGCGCATGGCCGATGTCGTGCTGGTGGCGAAGGCCGATGCCGCTGAACCCGGTGCGGTGCAGCAGGTGAT
>DAIRFM010000239.1:0-3775 GCA_036795025.1 Burkholderiales bacterium
TGGCCGCATTCGGCGCGCTCGGCTGCAGCGGCTGGGGGCGCGTCGATCTGATGCTCGATGGCGCAGGCAAGCCCTGGTTCTTCGAAGTGAATACTTCGCCCGGCATGACCGATCACTCGCTGGTGCCGATGGCGGCACGCCATGCCGGCCTGTCGTTCGAAGACCTGGTAGTGCGCATCCTGGAGCTCGCGCATGTGGGATAACGCCGATTTGCTGAACGGCTGCGCCAACGCTCTCTACGCGCTCGCCGCGGCCGCCTTGATCTATGCCGGCGCGCAGGCGGCGATCCATTCGCCGCTGTTGCCGCTGCGCCATCTCGCGCTGCAAGGCGAGCTCGAGCATGTCGCGCGCGAACAGGCGGAGGGCGCCGCGCGCGCGAGCGCCGTCGGCACCTTCTTCAGCGTCGACCTGGACGCGGTGCGGCGCGCGTTCGAGGCCCTCCCCTGGGTGCGCAAAGTCGAGGTGCGGCGCCTCTGGCCCGATCGCGTGCAGGTCGCGATTGAGGAGCACGTGGTGCTGGCGCGCTGGGGCGCCGATACGCAGATGAGGCGCCTGGTCAACACCTACGGCGAGGTGTTCGAGGGCGAGCTGCCCGATGCCGTGCGCCTGCCGCAGTTCGCCGGCCCGGGCGGCAGCGCCGAGGAGCTGACGCGCCGTTATGGCGCGTTTCGCCAGGCGCTCGCGCCGCTCGGGCTCGAGCTGCGCCAGGTGCTGCTCTCGCCGCGCTATGCCTGGCAGGTGCGGCTGTCGAACGGCCTCACGCTGGAACTGGGGCGGGATCAGTTGAAGGAGCCGGTGCTGGAGCGGCTCTCGCGCTTTGTCGCTTTCTACGCGCAGACGATCGGGAGCCTCAATCGCAGGCTCGACTACGTCGACCTGCGCTACCCCAACGGATTTGCGCTGCGCGTACCCGAGATCATGCATTCGGTCACGGAACCAAAGAGCATGGGAAACAAGCGCGGCAAAAGGGAGGCGGCATGAGCAAGGAAAACAAGAACCTCATCGTCGGCCTCGATATCGGCACCTCCAAGGTGGTGGCGATCGTCGCGGAGTTGCTGCCGGACAACCGGCTGAACATCATCGGCATGGGCGGGCACGAGTCCAAGGGCCTGAAAAAGGGCGTGGTGGTCAACATCGAAGCCACGGTCAACGCCATCCAGCGCGCGCTGGAGGAGGCCGAACTCATGGCAGATTGCAAGATCGCGCGCGTCTATACCGGAATCGCCGGCAGCCACATCAAGAGCTTCAATTCCCGCGGCATGGTCGCGATCAAGGACAAGGAGGTGTCGGCGCTCGACGTCGAGCGCGTCATCGAGACCGCGCGCGCCCTGCCTATCCCCACCGACCAGCAGATCCTGCACATCCTCACGCAGCAGTTCGTGGTCGACGGCCAGGACGGCGTGCGCGAGCCCCTGGGCATGAGCGGGGTGCGGCTGGAAGTGGAAGTGCACATCGTCACCGGCGCGGTGTCGGCGGCGCAGAACATCGTCAAGTGCGTGCGCCGCTGCGGCCTGGAAGTGAACGATCTGATCCTGCAGCCGCTGGCGTCGTCGATCGCCGTGCTCACCGAGGATGAAAAGGAGCTGGGCGTGTGCCTGGTCGATATCGGTGGCGGCACCACCGACATCGCTATTTTCCGCGAGGGTGCGATCCGGCACACCGCGGTGATCCCCATTGCCGGCGACCAGATTACCAACGATATCGCCATGGCGCTGCGGACTCCCACCGCCGAGGCCGAGGAGATCAAGATCAGAAGCGGCTGCGCGCTACGCCAGCTCGCGGATCCCGACGAGCTGGTGGAGGTGCCCGGCATCGGCGATCGCGGGTCGCGCCAGCTTTCGCGCCAGACCCTGGCCGAAGTGATCGAGCCGCGCGTGGAAGAGTTGTATTCCCTGATCCAGAAAGTGCTGCGCGAGTCGGGCTACGAGGAACTGCTGTCTTCCGGCCTGGTGCTCACCGGCGGCTCCAGCGTGATGCGGGGCATGGTCGAGCTGGGCGAGGAGATCTTCCATATGCCGGTGCGCCTGGGCACACCACGCTACGCGGGCGGGCTGTCGGATGTGGTGCGACACCCGCGTTATGCCACGGCGATCGGGTTGTTGCTCGAAGGACAGTCGCAGACCCAGCGCGGAATCCAGGCGCTGCAGGGCGCGTCGTTCAGGCAGGTCATGTCGAGGATGAAGCAATGGTTCCAGCGCAATTTTTAGTGGCTGGGGTTTGCAAGCCGGGGGCGAGCGCCGTGGTCGGCGTTTTATCCAGTCCCCGGTTCGTAGTCCCCGGTCGTAATTGGCGGTGAATTCGCAGTTCATTTTTTAACTAAGACCCGGAAGGAGACACTATGTTTGAAATCGTGGATGTACAGAACAACGGTACCGTGATCAAAGTGATTGGCGTCGGCGGCGCCGGTGGCAACGCCGTCGATCACATGATCCGCAACACCGTACAGGGCGTGGAGTTCATCGCCATGAACACCGACGCCCAGGCGCTCGCGTATGGGCAGGCGAAGAACCAGATTCAGCTCGGCGCTTCCGGGCTGGGCGCGGGGGCCCAGCCCGAGGCCGGGCGCGCCGCCGCGATGGAGGCGCGCGACCAGATCGAGGAGGCGCTGCAGGGGGCGCACATGGTGTTCATCACCGCCGGCATGGGCGGCGGCACCGGCACCGGCGCTGCGCCCCTGGTGGCGGAGGTGGCGAAACAGATGGGCATCCTGACGGTGGCGGTGGTCACGAAACCGTTCTCGTTCGAGGGCGTAAAGCGCATGCAGGCGGCCGAGGGCGGCATCGACGAACTGGCGCAGAACGTCGACTCGGTGATCGTGATCCTCAACGAGAAACTGGAAGAAGTGCTGGGCGGGGACGTGTCGTTGGAAGAGGCGTTCGGCGCCGCCGACAACGTGCTGAAGAACGCGGTCGCAGGCATTTCGGAGATCATCAATATTCGGGGCCTGATCAACGTCGACTTTCAGGACGTGAAGACCGTCATGCATGAGCAGGGCATGGCGATGATGGGTTCGGCCTCCGCTTCCGGCATGGACCGGGCGCGCATCGCCGCCGAGCAGGCCGTAGCCTGCCCGCTGCTCGAGGGCGTCAACCTCTCCGGGGCGCGCGGCGTGCTGGTCAACATCACCGCCGCGAAATCCGGCCTCAAGCTGCGCGAAACCAAGGAGGTGATGGAAACGATACGCAGCTTCGCCGCCGCCGACGCCACCGTGATCCTGGGCGCGGTCTACGACGAGAACATGGGCGAGGAACTGCGGGTGACGGTGGTTGCGACCGGGCTGGGCCAGCCCGCGTCGATACGCCAGACCAAGCCGCAACTGGTGGTGAAGAACGGCACCGACAACATGCCGGTGACGGGCGTCGACTACGCGGCGCTGGACTCCATGCCGGCGGTGATCCGCAAGAACCGCGCCTCGACCATCGAGGCGCTGCAGCAAAGCGGGGTGGACAAGTATGACATCCCGGCTTTCCTGCGCAAGCAGGCTGACTGAGTTCGGCCATCGGCTGACTGGCCGCGCTCCGGGTCGCGCGGCCGGCCTGCCGACTATATACAGCGTCTTATCTAGCGTCGCATGCCAGAAGCGACCATTGCGCGCTCGCGCGCGCCAACCGTGTTTTTGGTACGGATAGAAACCATCCGTACCAAAAACACGGTTATGGTTAAAAGCAACAACGCCTTGGGGTAGGTTTTGTACAAGATCGCCGATTGCGTGCGGACGGTTTCTCGTCCGTACGCAATCGGCGATCCGCGCGGACGGTTTTTCGTCCGCGCAAAA
>DAIRFM010000240.1:0-3774 GCA_036795025.1 Burkholderiales bacterium
ACGGTAAAGCTGGTTGCTGGGGTGATGATCGTTGCCGGATTCATCGCCAGACTGAAGGTGGCAGCGATCAATTTGCCGCTGTTAGCAACACCACTAGTGCTGGTCGTCACAACCAGGTTACCACTCGTGGGATCTGACGAAATCACCGTGGGTATTAGGGGTCCCGGGACTGCAGTACATGCGGCGCTTGGGGTGATGGCGCCTGGGATGACCGCACCCGCTGGTGTGGGTGTGCCGAGGATGGCTCCGGCACCGCCGGCGCCTAAGATTGGATCTTTTCCTCCACTACCACATCCCGCCACAAAAGCGACCAGCAGCAATGCCATGAACCACGTCAGGAATCTGGAATAGCTCTCGAATTTGCTCATCTTGTTCATTTGATTCCCTCTTCATCTGATCCAGAAAACCATTGATGCAATCGACCGACCCCTTGTCGGTGCGCACGCTGACGTTCTTCACAACACAATCGCTCTCGCGCGGACTTGCAGAGCATAATCCACCGCCGCAAAAGGTTCTGTGCGGTGACACACATATGCGGGACGAGGTGCGCGCCCGCATATACACAGCGTCAAGTATTTCGGGTCTTCGGCAAATCGAGTGGGTGATTTTAGGGGTAAATGTGGCCGGAACCCGCATGGATATTGGCTTGTATGCTTGCTTATGCCGGTTATCCATAGGCGTGCGCGGGCGGCGCATCAGGACTGACGTTCGTCGGCAAGGCGCACGACGTTGGGCGCGGCAGGCTTGTCCTCCAGCTGCACCGACTCGATCTGCTCGAAGCGCTGGCTGATCTTGCGGCTGGAGACGTGGATTTCCTCCACGTCCTTGCCGGCGAGGCGAATGTGGTCGGCGAGCTTTTTCATGCGCTCGTCGAACAGGCCGAAGTCTTTCGCTAGCTTGGACAGCGCGTCCTTGATGACGTGGACCTGCTTGCGCGTCTCGACGTCCTTCAATACGGCGCGCGCCGTGTTGAGCACCGCCATGAGCGTGGTCGGCGAAACGATCCACACGCGCTTGGCCATGGCGTAGTCCACCACCTCGGCGTGGTAGGCGTGGATCTCGGCGAACACGGCTTCCGCCGGGACGAACATCACCGCGCCTTCGGAGGTCTCGCCGGGGATGATGTACTTGTTGCTGATGTCGTCGACGTGTTTTTTCACGTCCTGGCGGAATTGCTTCTGCGCCAGCATGCGCTCGACCTCGCTCGCGCCCGCATCGAGCATGCGGTGGTAGTTCTCCAGCGGGAACTTGGAATCCACCGCCACCATGCCGGTCGGCTCCGGCAGCTTCAGCACGCAGTCGGCGCGCTTGCCGTTGGAGAGCAGGTACTGCATCTCCCAGGCATTGGGCGGCAGCATGTTGCGCACCAGCGCTTCCAGCTGCACTTCGCCGAAGGCGCCGCGCGAGCGCTTGTCGCCGAGCAACTCCTGCAGGCTCACCACGTTGCCGGCGAGGCTCTCGATCTTCTTCTGCGCCTCGTCGATCACCGCAAGCCGCGTCATCACGCTGGTGAAGGTCTCGTTGGTCTTCTTGAAGCCCTCGTCCAGGCGCTCGTTGACCTTGCCGGAGATCTGCTCGAGGCGCTCGTCCACCTTCGCGGTGAGCGCCTGCGTGGTCTCGGCCAGCTTGGTGACCATCGCCTCGCGGCTCTCGCCGAGGTTGTTCGCGAGCGAGAGCTGCAGCGCATGCAGGGTGTCGCGGGTCTGCTTGAGTTCCTCGGCAAGGGTGCCGCGCAGGCGCTCGGAGGACTCGCTGAAGTTCGCACCCAGACGGTCGCCCTGCTGCGTCAGGCCGCCATGCAGGTCGGTGAGCATGGCGCGGTGCTTTTCTTCCAGGCCCTGCGCCATGCCCGCGGGCAACTCCTCCAGCTTGCGGCTCACGGCGGCCATGCGCCAAGCGAGCCAGCCCGCGACCAGGAGCAGCAGAACGGAGAGAACGATGAGGAGTTCCAGCATGGGCCAAAGTATAGCAAAGCCTGGTAGGGCGTCAGTTCATCGCTTATCCGGCTTCACGCAGCGCCAGCATCGGCGGATGATTCAGCGCGGCGCGCCCGCCAAGCCAGGCGTTGAGCGTCACGCAGGCGAGGCCCGCGAGCGGCCCGGCGAGCCAGATCGCGGCATTGAACTGCCACGGGAACTGGAACACGCGCTCGGCGAGCACGTAGCCGATCGCCGTCGTCCCGGCCGAGGCCAGCACCCCCGCCACCAGCCCCAGCGCGAGAAACTCGGCACGCTGCGCCCCCGCCACCTGGGCGCGGCTCGCCCCCAGCGCCCGCATCAGCGCTGCCTCCTGCACGCGCTCGTCCTGGGTCGAGAGGAGCGCCGCGTACAGCACCAGCACGCCCGCAACCAGGGCGAACAGGAATACGAACTCCACCGCGCGGATCACCTGGTCGAGCACGCCGTTGATCTGACGCATGACGGCGCCGACGTCGATCACAGTGAGGTTAGGAAACGCCTGCGTCAGGCGGGTGGTGAACATCGCGTCCGTGGCGGGCAGACGGAAGGTGGTCATGTAGCTCAGCGGAAAACCCGCCAGCGCCTTGGGGGTGGTCACGAAAAAGAAATTCGGCCGCATCGAGTCCCAGTCGAGCTTGCGCAGGCTCGTCACCGGCACGGTGACGCTGGCGCCGCCGCCGGCGAAACTCAAGCGGTCGCCGAGTTTGATGCCGAGGCGCTCGGCGATCCAGACCTCGACCGAAACCGAGCCCAGCGCGAGATCGTCGCGGCTGAACCAGCGCCCGCCGGCAATCTGATTTCCCGGCGGCATGGTTTGCATGAAGCTCAGGTTGAACTCGCGGTCGATCTGGCGCCTGGCGCGCTCGTCGGCGTAATCGGCTGCGCTGACCGCGCGGTCGTTGATCGCGGTCAGCCGCGCCCGCACCATGGGAAAGGTGGCCGGCGCCCCGACCCGGTTTTGTGCCAGGAATCGCGCCAGCGGCTGCACCTGCTCCGGCTGGATATTGACGACGAAGCGGTTGGGCGCGTCCTGCGGCAGCTTGGTGCGCCAGGACTCCAGCAGGTCGCCGCGAATGAAAGTCAGCAGCAGCAAAGCAGTCAGGCCCAGGGCAAGCGCGACGATCTGCACCGCGTTGGCGCGGCTGCGCCGGCGCAGATTCGCAAGGCCATAGCGCCAGGACACGCTGCCCGCGCGGCCCAAGGCGGCGAACAGCCGCAAAGCGCCCAGGCTCGCCAGCCAGAACAACATGAATGCCGCAGTAAAGCCGGCGAACACGGTGGCGCCCAGTTTGAGTTCGCCCGCCTGCCACACCAGCAACGCCCCCAGCGCGGCCAGCCCGAGCGCGTAGCCGGCGAGTGCGCTTTGCCTGGGCGCGCCGACCTCGCGGCGGATGACGCGTATCGCCGGCACGTTCTTCAACTGCAACAGCGGCGGCAGCGCGAAGCCGAGCAGCAGCAGCAGCCCCGCGGCAAATCCCTGCAGCACCGGATAGAGGCCCGGCTGCGGCAGCGATGAAGCGACGAAGTCGGTCAGCCAGCGCGCGATCACCGCCTGACCGGCATAGCCGAGCACGCAACCCAGGGCGCAGGCCGCGAGCCCGAGCAGCACGAATTCCCAGCTGAACAAGGCAAACAGCCGGCCCTGCTGCGCGCCGAAGCAGCGCATCACGGCATAGCCGTCCAGATGGCGCTGGGTGTAGCGGCGCGTGGACAGCGCGATGGCGACAGCGGCGAGAATCACCGCGAGCATGGCCGAAAGGCCGAGAAATTGCTGCGCGCGGTCCAGCCCCGCGCGCACCTCGGGGCGGGCGTTGCC
>DAIRFM010000241.1:0-3770 GCA_036795025.1 Burkholderiales bacterium
TCGCGCGCCAGTGCGACTAGGTCCGAGCGGCCCTGTTGCAGGATCAACTCGGCCTGCTCGGCGTGCACGATCAAGCCTACGGCCATGGTCATAATCCTGCCCTCTTTTTTGATCTTTTCAGCATAGGGCACCTGATAGCCGTAGGCGGGCTTCGCCGCGCCGGCAGGCGGCTTGCCGAGAATGCCACCCGAGCTGCAGTCGATCACATCCACCCCCATCGGCTTCACCAGCTTCGCCAGCGCGACGCTCTGCGCCGGCCCCCAGCCCGCGTCGTCCTCTGCCGACAAGCGCAGGAACAGCGGCTTTCCCGGCGGCCAAGTTGCGCGCACGCACTCGCACACCTCGAGCGCGAAGCGCATGCGCTTCGCCTCCGAGCCGCCGTACTCGTCGGTGCGCTGGTTCGCCAGCGGCGAGAGGAACTCGTGGAGCAGAAACCCGTGCGCGCCGTGGATCTCCACCACGTCGAACCCGGCCGCGTGCGCGCGCGCCGCGGCCTTGCCCCAGCCCTCGGCCACGGCGCGGATCTCCTCGCGCGTGAGCGCGCGCGGCGCGGGCGAGCCCTCGTCCGCGGGGAGTGCGCTCGGGGCTACGAGCTCCCACGCGTCCCAGTCCTCAATCTGCGCATTGCTGACCTCGCTGCGCGCCAGCGGCCGGCCGCCCTCCCACGGGCGCTGGATGCGCGCCTTGCGGCCCGAGTGGCCGAGCTGGATGCCCGCCGCCGCTCCGCACTGATGCACGAAATCGACGATGCGCGCGAGATGCGGCACGAACGCATCGTCCCAGATGCCGAGATCGCCCACCGTGCCGCAGCCGCGGCGCTCGATCTTGGTCGACTCGAGGATCACCAGCCCCGCGCCGCCCGCCGCATAGCGCCCCGCGTTCATGAGATGCCAGTCGGTGGGAAAGCCCTTCACCGCGGAATACTGATGCATCGGCGCGACCACCACCCGGTTCTTGAGCGTGAGCTCGCGGATGCGAAGCGGTGTAAACAGGAGCGGCTGGGTCATGAGCTTTCTTTTTTTGTATGCTAATTTGACGGACGAACGCGGACGACCTATTGGCGGAAGGTGTGAGATTCGAACTCACGAGGAACTTACGCCCCTGCCGGTTTTCAAGACCGGTGCCTTCAACCGCTCGGCCAACCTTCCATATTTGAACTTCAACGGCTTACCCGGCGGATATTTTACCACCCGGTGTCCGTGTACCCTACAGGCACTCTATCTGATCGCCCGTTCCGGGATGCGGTGGAATGCCGCCGCGGATCGATATATGGGGGCGTGGGCTATACCAGGGAAACCACCAGCGCCGAACCGGACCCGATAGAACTCGAAGTCCGGCAGCGGGAAACCGTCGACATCCCGATGATGGCAAGCGCCGGAGCCATTGCGCCAGGCGCATCCCTGATGCTCGCAGGCGAGGATCAAGCAATCGGCCAGCGGATAGCAAGAGCTATCCGTCTGGCAACGGGAGTCGGCTCAGTAGAAGGCCCTTGACGAGCCAGTTGCGTTGCGACTTGCGTCACTACCTTGTGTATCCGTCCTTTGCTGTCCCGCCACGCTGCCAGTCGCCCCGGTTCCGGACGCTGTTTCGTCTTTCTGTCGTCTCCCCAGGGGGTCTGCTGCACCGCCGTCAGCAGCGGTGCCTTCACATGGGCCATTGGCGTCGTGGACGCCGGCGCATGGCTGCGCCTGCGCTTTCTGCTGCAAATATTCCCGCACCGAAATGTCGAGCGCCCTTGCCGATGCCGCATTTGCCTCGTCTTCAGTCGAGGGACTCATCCCTTCCAAATAGAACCTTTTCAAATCCGCGGGAGTCAACACGCTTACCGACTCCGGAGGGACCGCCAGCACCGCCTCATAAAACGAAAGAGGAAAATCAAGCTCTTCGATATATTCCTGCAGCCTCTTCTGCAGCTGGCGGTAGATAATCCGGCGATCCGGGACTTCGCGCGTCGACGAAAAATAGGGCCGATGAATTCCAATCCGTCCCGCGACGGTGCGCCGGTCCCCGCCCATGAAGGCAAAGACGCAAGAACTCAAACATTGGTCGCCACGAGCGACGACCGTTGAAACGCCAAGCTTGCGCAGCAGGCGTCCCAGCTCCATCGACGCATCAACCTCTCCGCCGTTGCTGGCAAACGACACGATGTTGCCGGCTATTTTCTGCCTGCCCTTCTTGAGCAGACTTTCCAGCACTTTTGCGCTGTACACGTCCTCCGAGGTGATGTAACCATTGAGAAAAACCTGCACCTCCTCAGCGGGCACCTGAGTGCCATCGGCAACGGTCCGCGGATAGGCGGTGTCCGCCGGATTGGCATATTTCTTCAGGGCTGACCAGTGTTGCTGGCCGTCGTTCCGCTCCGCGCTACGGAACAGCATTTCGGCCCGCAATTCAAAGCATTGCAGGGCGAGTGCGAACAAAAGCAGGGTCGCGACGATGGCGGGGCCAACACGGGCGGGATTGGATGCGGCCGACCGGTAGCAGCGGGGCCGCATCGACTGCTTCGGATCAGTGTGGGCATCCGACGTGCGCCCAATATCCGCTCGACAAGTTCGATTACCGATCATGACACTACGCCCCCGGTACCGCCAGCTACGGCGCCTACGCTCATACTGTCTGTAGCGGCTATGTTGCACGTATCCGACTGCTACTGCAAGCGCGGCAAAGCTTCTGTGCGCAGGCACACATAAGGAGCAAATATTAGCCTATTAGTCGGGCCGGAGTTTCGGGAGGCTGGAATAAGGGGGCCGCGAGTGCGGGTTGATACGGCATTCCGGGTTTCGGGGCGATCGCCGCAGCAGGATCGCACCGAATCTCAAATCCTGCGCCATCAAGCGCCTGGCCCAGTTCCACGCGGGCTTGAATTATGCGTTTCCGCCCAAAAATACCTTTTTGTAATATGGATTTAACATTCGCGCGGTTATACTGTGGCAGTTGCAACTTTTACGCTTTTGACCTAGTCTAACGGGCGTGACGATACCTAGCGGAGGAACACATATGCAACCTGATCTGAGAACGATACCAACGGGCGCACCCGGCGCAGCACAGGATTTTGCGCTGCAACAGCATAAGGTGCTGCGCAATACCTATATGCTGCTGGCGTTGAGCCTGATTCCGACGATCATCGGCGCCGCCATCGGCACCAACGTCGACCTGAGTTTCATGCGCACCAGCCCGATGCTGTCCTTCGTCGCCATCCTCGCGATATTCTACGGCTGGATCTATGCGATCGAGCGCAACAAGCAGAGCGCGCTCGGTGTGCTGCTGCTGCTCGGCTTCACCCTGTTCCTGGGACTGCTGCTCGGACCGCTGCTGCACAGAGTGCTCGGCTTCAAGAACGGCACCGAACTGGTGATGATGGCGGCAGGCGGAACGGCCGCGGTGTTCTTCGTCATGGCCGGCATCGCCTCCAGTACCAAGCGCGACTTCAGCGGCCTGGGCAGCTTCCTCGCCGTTGGCGCCGTGATCATCATGCTGGGGGTCGTGGCCAGTATGTTCATGGCGAGCCCGATACTCTACCTGGTGATACTCGGCGCTTTCGTGCTGTTCTCTTCGCTCATGATCCTGTGGCAGGTGAACGCCATCGTGCGCGGCGGCGAGACCAACTACGTCTCGGCTACCCTCACTTTGTATATATCCATCTACAACCTGTTCTCCAGTTTGTTGCAACTGCTGGGTTTCGGCGGCAGCAACGATTGACCGAGACAAGTTCCAGCAAAAAGGGCGGCTGCGGCCGCCTTTTTTTTGTGGGAGGCCCGCCCTCGGGCCGA
>DAIRFM010000242.1:0-3763 GCA_036795025.1 Burkholderiales bacterium
ATAGGGTAGCTGAAGTGTGAAGCGGGAAGCGTGAACAGTCAAACTTTATACGGCGTCCTAAATTCCGTCACATGCGACGAGCGGATTTACGCGCTGCGCGCGCCAACCGTGATTCTATATTGACGGTTACGGTTAACAGCAGGCAAGGCCCGGGGTTGCTTTTATCCAAGATCACCGATTGCGCGCGGATGTGCTTTTCATCCGTGCGCAATCGGCGATCCGCGCGGACGGGCCGCCGTCCGCGCAAGTTCGATCGCTGCAGCTTGAGGTACCCCCTACGTCCGCCGATGTCGGCACGCGACTATTGCGCGCTGCGCGCGCCAACCCTGTTTTCTATACGGATAAAAAGCGCATCCGTATAGAAAACAGGGTTATGGATAAAAGCAATAACGGCTTGAGTCTGCTTTTTATCCAAAATTGGAACTCTGCAACAACGGCGGGCGATCCCAAACAAAGGCCGGCTTGCGCCGGCCTTTCGCTCCGCATAAACACCCTGCGGTTTTCGCTTCACCCCATTTTGCAGCCGCGCGCCGGATCGGCGAGCGCCTTGTGCGCCACGCCGATCACCTTGTTCTCCTTGCCCACCACCTTGCGCAGGTAGATGTCCTGGATCGGGTTGTGCGCCTTCGACATGGTCCAGGCACCGCGCGGGCTGTCGATTTTGGCTTTCTCCAGCGCCGCGATCAGCTCCTTCTTCTTGCTCACGTCGCCATTGACTGCCTTCAGGCCGGCGGCCAGCAGCAGACCGGCATCGTAGCCCTGCACCGCGTACACGTCGGGCTGCAGTTTGTAGGTCTTGGCGTAATTCAGGCGGAACGTCTTGTTCTTGGGCGTTTCGATGCCGTCGCCGTAGTGCAGCGTGGTTTCGATGCCCTCGGCGGCATCGCCCACGGCATCGAGAATGCCGTCGGTCAGAAACCCCGAGCCGTACAGCCCAATCTTGCCCTTCAAGCCGGCCGCCTGCCAGTCCTTGAGGAACTTGGCCGCGCCGCCGCCGGCGAAGAACACGAACACGGCGTCGGGCTTGATCGAGGCGATCTCGGTCAGCAGCGACTGGAATTCCACATTCGGGAACGGCAGGAACAGTTCCTTCACGACCGTGCCGCCGGCCTTGGTGAAGCCTTCCTTGAAGCCGTTGATGGATTCGGTGCCCGCACCGTAGTTCCAGGTGAGGGTGACGACCTTCTTGATGCCGCGGTCGGCGAGCACCTTGCCCATCGGATAGGCGGGCTGCCAGTTGGTGAACGAGGTGCGGAATATGTTGGGCGCGCACAGCGCCCCGGTGGCGACATCCGCGCCCGCATTCGGATTGATGTGCAGCACCCCAGTTTCGCGCGCGATTTTGACGATGCCCATCTCCACGCCGGAGTGCACCGTGCCGATCAGCACGTCGACCTTGTCGCGGGTCACGAGCTTGTTCGCGTTGTCGGTTGCCTTGGCCGGATCGGATTCGTCGTCTACGGTGAAATACTCCAGCTCGCGACCGCCGAGCTTCCCGCCCGACTCCGCCACTGCCAGCTTGAAGCCGTTGGTGATGGCCACGCCGAGTTGCGCGTAAGTGCCGGTGTAGGGCAGCATCAGGCCGATCCTAATTTTTGCGCCTTGCGCAAACGCCAAATTCGGCAGGCTGACGACACCGGCCGCGGCCGCGGCGGTCTTGAGAAACTCGCGCCGGCCGAAGGTTTGGTTCATGCTCATGTGATCCTCCTCGTTGAAATGCGGATTGCTATTTCGCCGCCTGCGACTTGGCACGCAGCTTGAAACGCTGGATCTTCCCGGTCGCCGTTTTCGGCAACTCGCTTGCAAACTCCACCCAGCGCGGGTACTTGTAAGGCGCGAGCTTGGACTTGACGTGCTGCTGCAACTGCTCGGCCAGCGCCGCGTCAGCCGCGACGCCCGGCTTGATGACGATATAGGCCTTGGGCTTGATCAGATCGTCTTCGTCCGGTTGCCCGATCACCGCCGCCTCGATCACATCCGGATGGGTCAGGAGCGCGGCCTCGACCTCGAACGGTGAAACATAAATGCCGCCGACCTTGAGCATATCATCGGTGCGGCCGGAATAAGTGTAGTACCCCGCCTCGTCCACGGTGTACTTGTCGCCGCTGCGCGTCCAGTCGCCCATGAAGGTGGCGCGGCTCTTGGCGCGGTTATTCCAGTAGCAGGAGGCGCTGGTAGGGCCGTTGATCTGCAGTTCGCCGAGCTCGCCCGGCTTCACCGGATTGCCGGCGTCGTCGACCACGCGCAAGGCGTAACCGGGCACGGGCTTGCCGGTCGAACCATAGCGCACTTCGCCCGGCCGGTTCGAGAGGAAAATGTGCAGCATCTCGGTCGAACCCAGCCCATCCAGGATTTCCACGCCGAAGTGCCTGGTCCAGCGCACGCCGATATCGGCTGGCAGGGCCTCTCCCGCCGAGGTACACACGCGCAGATTGAGCGCTTCGCGCTTCGGCATATCGGGGCTGGCCAGCAGCGCCGCAAACAGGGTGGGCACGCCATAGAAAATCGTCGGCCGGTGTTGCTGCAGGCGCTGGAACACACTCGCCGGCGTCGGGCGCTCGGCCATCAGTATGGCGGTGGCCCCGACCGACATCGGGAACGTCAGGGAATTGCCCAGGCCATAGGCAAAAAACAGCTTCGCCGCCGAGAATACGAGGTCGTCCTCGCGTATGCCCAGCACCGGCCTGGCGTAGAGTTCGGCGGTCTGGATCAGATGCGATTGCAGGTGCACCGTCCCCTTGGGCAGGCCGGTCGATCCCGACGAATACAGCCAGAAGCACACGTCGTCGCAGGTGGTCGGCGCCGGCTCGCAGGCGGTGCCGGCTTTGTTCATCAACTGGGCCAGCGACAGGTGGCCGTGTGCATCCTTGCCCGATACGATCACGTGCTTGAGAAAAGGCAGCTTGCCGGCGTGCTTGTCCAACAGCGGCGCAAAGGTCGGCAGCAACTGCTCGGACACCACCAGCGCCTTGGCGCGGCTGTCGTTGAGCATGAACAGGTAATCGGCCGTGGTCAGCATCGTATTGCCGGCGATGGGCACGATGCCCGCCTTGATCGCGCCCAGGAACACGCTCGGGAAATCGATGGTGTCCAGATGCGCCAGCATGATGCGATCTTCCATCGCCAGGCCGAGACCCTTTAGCGCATTGGCGGCGCGGTTGACGCGTTCGGCCAGCTGACCGTAGGTGATGCTGCCATGATCGTCGATGAAGGCGATTTTGCCCGAGCGGCCGGCGCCGAGATTGCGCTCGATCAGATCGTGCGCAGCGTTGTAATCGCGCGGGATCTCGACTATGGGTGGGCTGACGCTATGGTCGGCTGACGATAGTCCCGGCATATTGATCTCCTCGCTCTGTTCTTAGAGCTCATTACAAAATGAGGGGATATCCCCCGAGGGGACTTTCCCCTCGAGGGGGATCGAGACCTTCGGGGCGCATCCCCTCATGCTCCCCTAAGTCAGGGGCCGTTTCGATAATTCTGAAACGGCCTCTTATTGTTGAGTCCATTCGATCTTGCCCTCGGGCAGCAAATACAGAATCAGGGCGCGCCCTGCGCTCACTGTGGGGCGGTGCCCAGAGCCCGCAGCATACACCAGCCAGCCCGCGCCCCTGCCGTCGAACTTTGCCTCCGGCGTGACCGGCATGATCATGTCGATTTCGCCGGTGGGATGACGATGGTGATTGCCGACGAGGTCGGTGATATCGACCACGTCCACGCTGAATCCATGGGTAGCGTCGCCGGCCTCGAAAATACGGCCGAAGCG
>DAIRFM010000243.1:0-3747 GCA_036795025.1 Burkholderiales bacterium
GATGGCCGCGACCGAAGCCATGGGCAAGGTATCGAGTCGTGCCAGCACCGCCTGGCCGAACGCCGCGTCGCGCCTCTGCTCGGCGAGGCTGCGGCCGGTAAGTTCCTTGATGTCGGCGCCGGCGCAAAACGCCTTCATACCGGCGCCGGTGACGATCAGCGCGCGCGCATCGCTGTCGGCAACCTGGTCGAACGCCTGCGCCAGTTCCCGCAATACGGCGGAGGACAGTGCGTTCAGCGCTTCCGGGCGATCGAGGGTAATCACTGCGAATTCGTCTTGCCGCGTCAGATGAACGCTCATGTTGGCCTCTAGGCTGGTTTGTTGGCGCCGCTTGCGCGGCAAGGGGTGGGCCGGATGCGGCCGTCGCGTGCCCAAGCGACGAGTTCGCGCTTCAAGGTCTTGCCCGAGGCGGTCATCGGAAATTCGAGCATCACCAGGTAATACTCCGGCATGTCGTACTTGGACAGGCCGGCGGAATCCAGATGTGCAAGCATTTCCTGCACGCCGGGTCCGGGCGCGGTCTTGGAAACGACCGCCAGGCAGACCCGCTCGCCCAGGCGCTCATCGGCAATCGGGAAGCAAACCGCCTTGGATACGCCCGGATGGCGGTGGGCCAGGTCCTCGATGCGCGCCGGGTAGATATTGTGGCCGCCGCGAATGATGAGATCCTTCTTGCGGCCGACCACATGCAGGTTGCCGCGCTCGTCGAAGCGGCCCAGATCGCCGCTCATGAACCATCCGTGCGCATTGAATGAAGCTTCGGTCGCGCGCTGGTTGCCGAAATACCCCAGCGTGAGCAGTGCGCCGCGTCCGCCGATCTCCCCGATCTCGCCCGGCGCGACCTCGACATCGGGATCGTCCTGGCGCCAGAGCCGGATCTCATAGCCGCTGCAGGCGCGGCCGCAGGTCGCGACGATGGTCCCGGCGGCGTCGCTGGGCAGGGTGTACTGGTGCGAGCCGTTCTCGGTCATGCCGTACACGTTCTGCGGCGTGACCCCGATCGCAAGAAAGCTCGCCGCCAGATCGCTGGGTATGGTCGAGCCGGCCATGTAGAACACCTTGACCCGGGCAAGCGCGTTCAAGCCGCGCCGGCGCATCTGCGCCAATGCGTCGATCGCATGGGTGGGGACTCCCATGACGTAGGTGGCGCCGGATTGGATCATCCAGTCGATGACATCCGAACCCTTGGGCAGATCGTTCAATACCATTTCGAAGCCGGCAACCAGCGCCTGCGCCAGGCCCACGGTGGCGATATGGTGGGATGTCGGGCTCAAGCTGAGCAGCACCGTATCGGCGTCGTGTTTCCAGTCGCGCACCATGGCGCGCCCATTGGCAAGCAGGGTGTTGTCAGAATGCATCACGCCCTTGGGCGTGCCGGTAGTGCCGGAAGTGAAAGCGAGGTAGGTGATCTTGTCCGGATTCAGATCGGGCGGCAGGCTCGGCGGCTGCTCGAGCCTCTGCGGCGGGAATGCATGGCCGCCGGACCCCGGCGCCGACTCCCCTCGCGCTGCGAGACGGTAGACACGGCGCATGCCCGCAAGCTGCGCCGCTTCGGCGAATATGTCGCGCCGCCCGGCATCGGCCCCGTACCCGGACTGCGCCAGCAGCGCCGCGCAATCAATACGCTCGAGCAGTTCGAGCACGTCGCCGGTGGTGTAGTTCTGGTGCATCGAAGGATTGCAGACATAGCCGTTGCGGGAGCACGCGAGCAGGGTGACGACCGACTCCGCCCTGCTTGGAATCCACATCGAAACCCGCTCGCCGCGCCTCACGCCGGCCAGGTGCAGATCCTCCGCCACGCTGTCCACCCACGCGAGCAGATCGCTCCAGGTGAGCCGGTGCACCGCGTCGCGCAGCGCAAACGCCGCGGGACGCGAACTCGCGTGGTCGCGCACGAGCGAATACAGCGTGTGCTGCTGCCACAGTCCCTCGAGGTAATACTGGCGCGCCGCCTGCGGGTCGTGCAGCGTAAGAATCGTGCTCACCGTATGCCCTCGCCCAACGGCCTAATGGCCGAATTTCTCCGCGTCCGGCTTGCGCCGCTCCCCAAACGCCTGCGACAACTCCTTCGATTCGTCGCTGTCCAGATAGCCGCGCAGCAGCAGGTCGTGCGCCATGCGCGACAGGCCCGCCACCCCGCCATGGCGCGCATTGAATGCCGCCTTGACCGACGCCAGCGCAAACGCGCCGCGTTCGGCGATTTCCAGCGCCATCGCGCGCGTGGCGGTTTTCAGCTCCGCATCGGGCACGACCTTGTTGATCAGACCCATCTGCAGGGCTTCGGCTGCGCTCATCTTCGGGTTGCGGTACCAGATTTCCTTGGCGCGCTTCTTGCCCACCAGGTCTTCCAGATACCAGGTGCCATAGCCCGCGTCGAAGCTGCCCATCATCGGCCCCACCTGGCGGAACACCGCGCTCTCCTTGGCGATGGTGAGGTCGCACACCATCTGCAGCACGTTGCCGCCGCCGACCGCGAAGCCGTTGACCGACGCGATCACCGGTTTCTGCAGCCGGTCGATGCTCTCGTACATGTCGAGCGTCGGCAGCGTTCCGGCGTAGAGCGTGGTGTGCTCCATCCCCTCCTTGCGCCCGCCGATGCAGAAAAAGCGGTCGCCGGCGCCGGTGAGCACGATCACCCTGGTCCGGGTTTCGCGCCGGATGTCGTTGATGCAGTCGCGTATCTCGTGGCACATGCGCGGCGTGAACATGTTGCCGTCGTCCGGGCGGTTGAGCGTGATCGTTCCGACCGGACCGTCTTCTGCGTAAAGAATTTCCTGGTATTCCATGGTTCCCTCAGATGTCCGGTTGCTATTCGAACGGGTGCCTTATCACGATGGTTTCCTTGCGGTCCGGCCCGGTGGAGATCATATCCACCGGCACGCCGCAGATCTGTTCCAGCCGCGACAGGTAGGCACGCGCATTGGCCGGCAGCGCATCGAGCCGCTTCACCCCTACCGTGCTCTCCGACCAACCCGGCATCTCCTCGTAGATCGGCACGCAATCATTGGCGGCGTCGGCTCCCGCCGGGAAGATGTCCAGGGTCTTGCCGCCAGCGCGGTAGCCTACTCCCAGCTTGATTTTTTCCATGCCGTCGAGCACGTCGAGCTTGGTGATGCACAATCCGGACACGCCGTTGATCTGAATCGAGCGCTTGAGCACCGCGGCATCGAACCAGCCGCAGCGGCGCGGCCTGCCCGTGACCGAGCCGAATTCATTGCCGTTCTGGCGCAACCGCTCGCCCACGGCGTCCTCGAGTTCGGTCGGGAACGGTCCGCCGCCGACGCGGGTCGAATAGGCCTTGGCGATGCCCAGCACATAATGCAGCATTTGCGGGCCCACTCCGGAGCCGCCGGCCGCGGCGCCCGCCACGCAACTGCTCGAAGTGACGAACGGATAGGTGCCGTGGTCGATGTCGAGGAGCGAACCCTGCGCCCCCTCGAACAGCAGCTGTTTCCCCGCGGCCGCCGCGCGGTACAGCTCCGAGGACACGTCGGCCACCATCGGCGCCAGGCGCGGCGCAAGTCCCAGGGCATCGTCGTGCGTCCGCTGGAAATCCACAGGCTGCGCCTTGAGATAATGCTGCAGCACGAAATTGTGGAAATCGAGCACCTCGCGCAGCTTTTCGGCAAAACGCTGCGGATTGAACAGGTCCTGCAGGCGGATGGCGCGCCGCGCCACCTTGTCCTCGTAGGCCGGGCCGATGCCGCGTCCCGTGGTGCCGATCTTGCCCGCGCCCTTGGCCGCTTC
>DAIRFM010000244.1:0-3728 GCA_036795025.1 Burkholderiales bacterium
GTTTCGGCCATCAATTTATCAATGACTTACGCCCAAATGTTGCAAATGTGTTGCATCCATTTCGACGCCGGGAATTCTGATCGCACTTACCAGATTCGTATGGCGGGGCCACGACCAAGCTGCCAGTCCCGCCTGCCATCACACCTCGGCATAGCGCCGCTCGAACTCCCACACGTCGGCGAAGCCCATGAGCTCATGCAATTGCGCCATCGTATATGCCGCCACGGGCGATCCCTCGGTCGAGCCATGCTCTTGCAGATAGAGAAAGTTCGCCTCGATCGCCGCGCATGCTACCGCCATGCCTGCGACCGGATAAATCGCCACATTGAACCCGTAGGTTTGGAGCCGCTCCGCCGACACCACCGGCGACTTACCGGTCGGCACCATGTTGGCCATCAGCCATGCCTCGATCTCGCCGCCAACGCGCTTGAATTCGTCATCGCTCTCCGGCGATTCGACGAAGACGATGTCGGCGCCGGCACCCGCATAGGCCTTGCCGCGCGCAATCGCCTCTGCGAGACCGAGCCCGGTACGCGCGTCGGTACGAGCGATGATCAGCGTATCGGCGTGTCTGCGCGCGTCTACTGCGACCTCGATCTTGCGGCACATGTCGGCAATCGGGATGACACGGCGGTTCGGGGTGTGGCCGCATTTCTTCGGCATCTCCTGATCCTCGATCTGGATCGCCTGCACCCCGGCCGCCTCGTATCCTCGCACCGTCTGCCGCACGTTAAGAAGGCCGCCGAAGCCGGTGTCGGCATCGGCGATCAAGGGCGTGGCGGTGCCTTCGGCGATGGTGCGCGCCCGCTCGACCATGTCGCGGTAGGTCACGAGTCCGGCGTCGGCCAATCCGAGATGCGAGCCGGACACGCCATAGCCCGTCATATACAGGGCCTTGAACCCAATACGATCGGCGATTCTGGCAGAGATCATCTCGAACACCCCGGGGGCGACCACGAACTCGCCGCGCCCGAGAATGTCCTTGAGACGCAGCGAAGTTGTCATTGCGAGTCTCCCGATTGTGCAATCACGCTCTGGTGCAGACGGCGATCGATCACGAGTAGCACGGAAGAAGCGGCGGTTGCGAGCACTATGAGAAAGAGCGCTAGCGCCATCACGGTGGCAACGTCGTTCGTTTCCATTGCTTTCACCAGCATGTATCCAATGCCGCGCTGCGATGCGAACATCTCCCCGATCAGCGTCCCCAACAGGGTCAAGGAAAAACCGATGCGAAAGCCGGAAACAATCTCCGGCAGCGCGGCGGGAACGATGATGTTCGAGGCGGTCTGCATTCCGCTCAGCCGCATGGCGCGCGCGGCACGGAAATAGACGCCGTTGATGTTGCGCACGCCGTTCATGGTAAAAATGATGACCGGGATGATCCCGTGGATCACCCCGAAGGCGATCTTGGCCGAAATACCGAGGCCGAACAGCAATAGGATGACGGGGTAGAGCGTGATCTTGGGAATCGAATAGAGCGCGACCAGGATCGGCGCCGCCACCTGTCCGGACAGTCGGTGCGCGCCGAGCGCTACGCCAATGGTCAAGCCGCCGGCGAGCGCGATGATCAGCGCCGTGCCGAATGCACGGCCGGTCTCCCAGGCGTGGGCGGGAAAGTCGGGATCCGCCATGATTGCAGAGAGTCGGCGGGCGGTTTCGAGCGGGGAGGTCAACACCTCGTGCCCGATGATCAGCGTGGCGACCTGCCACACGATCAGCATACCCGTGATCAGCAGCACGGTATCGGCGAGCGCGGACCAACCACGCGACCGCGCGTGCTCTGCCGCCGGAACCGCCGGATCAATATCCACCGCGCCGGGCATAGAGCCGCTGCTCCCAAATCCACAATTGCATGTTGATGCCGCCCACGATCAAGAACAGCAGCAGCATAAGGCCATACATCGTCGCATTGTCGAACGAGTTGTAGGCGAAGGCGATGGCGTGACCCAGTCCGGCGCCCGACAGTACGAACTCGCCCGCGATCACACCGATGAAGGAATAGACGACGGCAAACTTTGCGCCGGTGAAAAGCCAGGGCGCCGCGGCCGGCAGCATGATGAAAAAGATATGCTGCAACGGCGTCAGCTTCATCACCGCCGCTGTGCGCCGCACGCCGCGCGGAACCCGCGACAGTCCATCGAGCGTGTTGATGATGACCGCCGTCACTGCGAAGACAAAGCCGATCGCCACCAATGGCCAACGATTGAGGCCGAATAGCACGATGAACACGGGATAGAACACGAAGGCCGGCACCGCGTAGTAGCTCGCCAGAAATGGATCGAGCGTGCGGCGCAGTCGCGGCAGACGGTATAGTGCCGCCCCAACCGCGAAGCCGACGACGATCGCAAGACCGATCGACTGAGCCACGCTCGCGAGCGTGATCAGGATGTGCCCGCGCATCTCGGCGGAGCCGAGCGCCTGCCAGGCACCGGCCGCCATCGCCGTCGGAGCGATGATCGTTTGGCGGCTGACGAAACCGAGCCGGCAGGCGCCTTCGAGCAGCGCAAGCGCCGCGATGATCAGTGCCCACCGGACCTTGCCGGGCCTCGTCATCATCCCCCCGCGAGCGCTTTGAGCGATTGGCCACGCAGCATTTCCCAGAGACGGCCAGTGACACGGCCGAAGGCGGGATCGGAGACAATGCGGCTGTCGCGTTCGCGCGGCCAGGCCGTGTCGACGAGATCGATGAAGACACCCGGGCGCGCAGACATAACGCCGATCCGGTCCGATAGCAGCGCGGCCTCGTCGAGGGAGTGGGTTATGAGAAAAACTGTAGCGTCGGTCAGCCGCCACAAATCGAGCAGCTCGTCGCCCATCAGCAAGCGGGTCTGCTGATCGAGCGCGCCGAAGGGTTCATCGAGCAGTAGCAGCCGTGGCCGGGTCACCAGGGTGCGGGCGATGCACAGACGCTGGCGCATACCGCCCGACAACTGTGCCGGGTAGGCGCCGGCGAAGGATTGGAGGCCCACGACCGCGAGCGTCGGATCGACCCGCTCGCGGATGTCCTTCTCGGCCATGCCGGCGCGGCGCAATGCAAACGCGGCGTTATCGTACACGGAGAGCCAGGGGAAGCTGGCATCCTCCTGAAACACCACGCCGATGCCGTCGGGAACTTCGCCGGCGACCGGACGTCCCTCGAAGGTGATCGTGCCGGCGGTGGGGCGCGCCAGCCCGGCGATCAGATCGAGCAGAGTCGATTTACCGCAGCCGGACGGACCAACGACTGAGAAGAATTCGCCGCGCCGCAGATCGAGATCGAGCGGGCCCAGCGCATGAAGAGGCTTCTGCTGTTCGACCGCAGGAAATACGCGCGTGACCCCACGCAAGCACAACTGGACGGACGACGTATTCATCCCGGGCGTGGTGACCAGATCAGTTGCGCGGTTTTGCGGACTTCAAATCGGCCGGCAGATAGCTCTCGTCCACGATCGCCGACCAATCGAATGGACCCGCACTGATCGCCTTGACCAGCTGCAGCCCCTTCAGCATCACGTTCATGCCCTCATAGTCGAAATCACCGGCACTCCAGTAAGTACCCTTCACGGCCAGGATATCGGCAATTGCCGCTTTCGCGATCGCCACGTCGATCTTGTACTCCTTGGCCATGATCGTGGCGGCTTCATCCGGGTGCTGCTTGATGAACTCAACGCCCTTGCGCCGTGCCTGAATAATGCCGCGGATCAGGTCGGGGTTCTTCTTGAGAAAATCGGTCCCTACGACACCAACCG
>DAIRFM010000030.1:0-4670 GCA_036795025.1 Burkholderiales bacterium
GGGCGCGAACAGTTCCAGGCCGCCGATCGGCGCAAGGACCAAGGGCAGGCGCAGCTTGCGTCCGAGAAACCGGGTTGACGCATCGACCTGGCTGACGTCGCGCAGCACCCGCGGCCGGAACGCGATCGAATCGAGGGCGAGGCGGTTGCGCCTGACGGTGGTCTCGGTTTCGGTGCCGCCGACGATATAGTCCCAGTTGTCGTGATTGAGCTTTTGCCGGGCCTTCTTCACCAGCTCGTGCAGCGTCAGAAATGGGGATGCGGTCATGGTTGCTTCTCTAGACGGCGGGGTCGCGCGTGGATCCTGCACTTTACAAGACATTCGAATATACGTACATTGAAGCGCACGTAAGGTTCCGGTGTCAATCGAACTGACGATAAGACCATAATTTTGACTGAGGAGGCTATATGAGCAGCAAACGAACTACCATTGCTCTGGCGCTTGCCGGCCTGGCCGCGTTGTGGCTGCCGCATGACGCGGCGCTCGCCCAGGAGAAAATGCGCATCTCGCTCGACACCAACGCGACGCATGTGCGCAACAGGGGCACCGAGATGTTTGCGGCCGAGCTGAAAAAACGTATCGGCAACAAGATCGCAGTCGAGATTTATCCCAGCGCGCAACTGTTCCGCGACCGCGACATTCCGAAGGCGCTGCGCCAGAATGCGATCGAGATGGGCATCCCCGGCACCTGGCAGCTCGACGGGATCGAGCCCAACACCGCGATCCAGATGCTGCCGATGTTCTATGGCGTGGACGCGGATACGGTCCACAAAATCATGGACGGCAAGCTCGGCCAGTTCGTCAGCAAGCGCATGGAAGAGCGGCTCAAGGTCAAGATCCTGGGCAAATGGCAGGACCTGGGATTTCAGCATTTCTACAGCGTATCCAAACCGATCGCGAAATACGACGACCTCAAGGGCATGAAAGTCCGCTTTCCCGGCGGCAGCGCCAACGCCGCGCGCATCAAGGTGCTCGGGGGTTCGCCCACGCTGATCCCCTGGCCCGACCTGCCGCTGGCCCTGAGCCAGGGTGTGGTCGACGCTGTGACCACCACTCATGAGAGCGCATTCACCGCCAAGCTGTGGGATTCGGGCCTGAAATACAGCTTCGAGGATTATCAGTACTTCGGCCAGTACGTGCCCATGGTGAGTCTGGATTTCTGGAACAAGCAGCCGAAGGACGTTCAGAATGCCCTCGTCGCTGCCTGGGACGCGGTGATCGGCGAGCAGCGCAAAATGGCCGCTCAGGCGCAGATCGATGCGCGCAATGTGCTGATCAAGAACGGCGTCAAGATCGCCGGTCCGTCGAAGGCGGAGATCGTCGCTGCGAGGAAGCGCCTGATGGTGGTGCAGAACGACTTGGTCAAGGAAATGAAAATCGATGCCGATGCGGTGCAACTCGGGCTGGAGGAGTTGCGTGCGGCCAAAGTCGAGTATTGACAGTCGCGCTCGCAATCTAGTCGGCGCTAAACCAGCGTGACTATCAGCACGCCGCCGGAGGCGCCGGCGCAGGCGAAGCTGGCTAGCGCTCTCGCCGAGAAAGTCGAGGCCGAGCTCTCGACGCACGCGGCGCCGCGCTCGGCCTGGACCCGGATCGAGGAGATGCTGGTCGGCGGTCTGGCGTTCGCCGCGCTGCTGGTCTGCTCCTACAACGTGTTCGTGCGCTACTTCCTTCCGCGCCTCACGCTCGAGGCTTCGGACGAGGTGCAGGTGTATCTCGTGATCTGGGCGGTGTTCCTCGCGCTCGGGCTGGTCACCGCGGCTGATCGCCATGTCAGGGCCGACCTGTTCGTCGCCATGTTCGCGCCCCGCTTTCGCCGCTGGGTCGGCATTTTCGGCGAGCTGCTCGGACTCGCGTTCGCGCTGCTGCTCCTGGGCTATGGCTCTGCGATCACCTGGCAGACCTGGTCCTACGGCGACGTCTCGACCACCAGCCTGCGCTTTCCCCTGTGGATTTATACGGCGGCCCTGCCGGTGGGTGCGCTGCTGATGGCGACGGCTTACGCAATGCGCTGCCTGAACCTGTTCCGAAAAAAGGGCTGATGCCTTGACCTACGTCTTTCTCGCCCAGTTCCTCGTGTTGCTGGTGCTCGGCGTGCCGATCTACCTCGCGATGGGGGCGACCGGCGCGGTGATGTTCGGCTTCGAAGGCACCCTGCTCGCGTTCGCGCAGAAGCTCATCGACGAACTCAATTCGCAGACGCTGCTGGCAGTGCCCTATTTTGTCATGGCCGCCACGCTCATGGAGCGAGGCGGGGTGGCCAAGGCGCTGATCGGGGCAGCCGAGGCATGGGTCGGACAGGTGCGCGGCGGCCTGGGGCTGGTATGCGTGTTTTCTTGCGCGGTGTTCGCCGCCATGTGCGGCTCCTCGGTGGCCACGGCCATCGCCATGGGCACCATCCTGGTGCCGGCAATGCGCGAGCGCGACTACGAGCCGCATTTTGCCGCCGGCATCGTCGGCGCCTCGGGCACGCTCGGCATCCTGATTCCGCCCAGCCTCGCGTTTGTCGTCTACGGCGTACTCGCCGACGAATCGATCCCGCGGCTGTTTCTCGCCGGCGTGGTGCCCGGCCTGATGCAGGCGGCGCTGCTCGCGAGCTATATTTTCTGGTATAGCAACCGCCACAACTACACGCGCGGCGCGACCTTGCCCGGTCGCGAGCGCCTGCGCCGAACGGTCTACGCTATTCCGGCATTCATGGTGCCGGTAATCGTGCTCGGCGGACTCTACAGCGGTATTGTCACACTGACCGAATCGGCTGCATTGTCAGCCGTGGTGGCGATCGTGCTATCGCTATTCGTCTACCGGCAAATGCGGGCGCGAGAGCTGCTGCCGGTACTGGCCGAGGCCGTTCGCAATGCCGCGGCCATCATGCTCATCATTGCGGTGGCTCTGGCATTGGGCCACTGGGTCACCGAGACCGGCGTTGCCACGCGCGCGGTGGAACTGGTCACCGAATGGCGCATCCAGGGCTGGCAGTTCCTGGTCATGGTCAATATCGTGCTGCTGATCCTGGGCATGTTCCTCGAGGTGTTCTCGGTGATGCTGCTGACGCTGCCGGTGATCATTCCGATGCTGAAGCCCCTGGGCATCGATCCCATCCATTTCGGCGTGATTATCGTCATCAACATGGAACTCGCGCTGCTCACGCCGCCGGTCGGCCTCAACCTGTATGTGATCGCGGCCATTTCACGCACGCCGCTGGCCGTGGTGGTGCGCGGCACCGTACCGTTCATCGTGCTCATGCTCGGGCTGCTGCTGCTGATCACCTACGTTCCGATATTTTCGACATGGCTGCCGCATCTGCTGATGCATTAGCGGCGCATCCGCTTCGCCGTCTTGAGCCTGGCGCATGCGGACGCCACCCTGTGGGAGCGGCGCCCTCGCCGCGATCGGTGCCGATTCGGAGTCCGATCGGCCCGAGGGCGGGCCTCCTACAACAACACACCGCCGATTTTGTGCTCCAAGATGGCAGCCGCGCTTATCCGAGCAGCGCGCGCCTGAGCGCGGCGGCGCGATCCGTCCTCTCCCAGGTGAAATCCGGCAGCTCGCGCCCGAAGTGCCCGTATACGGATGTCTGAGCGTAGATCGGCCGCCGCAGATCCAGCGTCTCGATGATGCCTGCGGGCGTGAAATCGAAAAAATCGCGGATGACGCGTTCCAGCTTGGCCTCGTCCACGCAGCCGGTGCCGTGCGTATCGACGCACACCGATAACGGCTCGGGCACGCCGATGGCGTAGGCGAGCTGCAGGGTGCAGCGGCTGGCGAGCCCGGCGGCCACCACCTGTTTCGCCGCGTAGCGCGCCATGTACGCCGCTGAGCGGTCGACCTTGGTCGGATCCTTTCCGGAAAAACTGCCGCCCCCGTGCGGGCAACTCCCGCCGTAGCTGTCGACGATGATTTTCCTGCCGGTCAAGCCGGTATCGCCTTTCGGGCCGCCGATGACGAAGCGGCCGGTGGGATTGATCAGGCAGTCGAAGCCGGGCGCGCGCAAAGCGGCCGGGATCACCGCTTCGATGATTTCCCGGCGCACGCAGAGGCGCAGTTCCTCGAGCGTGATCGCGCGCGCATGCTGGGTGGAGAGCACGACTTTTTCCACCGCCATCGGCCTGCCGTCCTCGCAGCGCAGGGTGACTTGCGATTTTGCGTCCGGACGCAGCCAAGGCAGCGCGCCCGTTTTTCTGACCTCGGCCTGGCGCCGCACCAGCGCGTGGGCAAGCGCCAATGCGAGCGGCATCAGCTGCGGCGTCTCGTTGCAGGCGAATCCGAACATCATGCCCTGGTCGCCGGCGCCGATCACGCCGCCGCCGCGGTTCACTCCCTGGTCGATGTCGGGCGACTGGCGATTGAAGCTGAGCCTGATCTCGACTGCATCCGGATCGCAGCCGGTGTCCTCATCTTCGGCGGCGCTCCGGTAGCCGATCCGGCGCAGTGTTTGGCGCACGATGCCGGCCGCGCCCGCCTCGATCATCCTGTATACGGCCTCGGCCGTCCCGAACTCCCCGGCCACGACGATCAGGCGGTGGGTGACGAAGCTCTGGCAGGAGACGTGCGCGTCCGGATCCTCCCGCAGGAACGCATCCAGGATCGCATCCGAGATCTGGTCGGCGATCTTGTCCGGATGCCCCTCGGACACCGATTCGGAGGTAAGCAGGTGGGTGCGCATGCTC
>DAIRFM010000030.1:4770-10203 GCA_036795025.1 Burkholderiales bacterium
AATGGGTGCGGCTTCGCGATGCCGAAACCCTGGGCATAATCGACTTCGACCACGCGCAGCCTCTCCCGGCTGTCTTCGCTCTCCACCATTTCGGCGATGGTGCGAATCCCGATCACCTTGCACACCCGCTGGATGGCGCGGACCTTGGCGAGCGCTTCCGGCACGCGCACGATCTGCAGAATAATGCTGCCGTCGATCTTGAGGAAATCCAGCGGCAGCGCCTTGACGTGATCGAAACCGATGCCCGAGCGACCGAACCCATCCAGGGTGAAGCGGCATCCCAGCGGCTTGAGTTCGTTGGCAAAGCGGGCCGCGTCGGGCAGGCAAGCGATCGCGTCGCTGTCGGCGATCTCGAAACACAGCGCCTGACCCGATACCCCACTTTGTTCCAGCGCGCGGGCGACGAACTCCGGGAACGACCGGTCCTCGATGCTCGCGCGCGCCAGGTTGATGCATAGCAGAGGGAAGTCGGCCGCGTCCGCGGAGAGGCGCGCCGCCGCCGCCCGTGCGGCGATGGCCTTCCTCACCACAAAGCGGTCGATGTCGGGCATCATGCCGAAGCGCTCTGCAATCGGCAGAAAGGTGCCTGGCGGCACCAGGTTCTGTTCCTCGTCGCGCATGCGGATGAGCAGTTCCTGCATCAGCTTGGAGGCCGCATCCGTGCGCAGCGCGACGATGTCCTGGGCATACAGGTCGAAGCCGTCGTCTTGGATCGCCTGGCGGATGCGCTCCCGCGGATTGCCCCAGCCGGTCAGTTCCTCGGTGAGCGAACTGAGGTACACCGCGTTGCCGCTCTCGTCGGCGATGACCAGCTTGGTGGCGGCATGCTGCGTTTCGCCGGCTGCGGAACGATCGGCGTCCGCCGGCGCGGCCCCGGCATCCGCCTCGGTCCCGGCATCCTCCCCGGTCTTCTTGATCTGCACCAGCACACCGCTGACCTGGCCGGCGGCGTCGCGCTGCGGCAGGTATTCAACCAGCATCCGTTGCTCGGTGCCATCGCGCTGCGCGAGCAGCGCTTCGGCCCGCACCGCGCGTCCGTCCAGGGCATCCAACAGCTGCAGACGCAGCGCCTTCGCATCGCGCGCCGTCAATGCGTCGGCAAAAGCAAGCCCGTCTATGCGCTCGGACGCAACGCCGGTCCAGGCGGAAAATGTCCTGGTGTGGAAGCGGTAGCGCTGGTCGCGATCGACATAGAAAGCGATCCCATCCAGACGGAGTTCGAGCATGCCGAGCAGGCTCTCGGCGTAGAGCTTGTCCTTGGCCGCGAGCCGGTGTGCTTCGGTTTCCTTGGCCAGGCGCGTACGGTCCTGCTGATGCAGCGCAAGCTCCCGCTCCAGTTGCTCCCGGGTGCCGCGGTGCTGCTCGATTTCGGCGCTGAGGCGCTCCCTGAAATTCGTCGCGTCGGCGCCGCGCCGCGCCGCGCTCCAACCGCTTTTCAGCGACGCGCTGACCAGCGCCAGGACCGAGGCGAACAGGATGCCCGCGAGGAACGTGACCCACTGCCGGTCGAACTCGGTGAAGAACATCGTGAACACCAGCAGCACGATGAGGACGAGCGTGACCAGCGATGGCAACAGCACGCGCAATAGCGCTCCAAACTGCAGGCGGTTGGGTCGGTTTCTGGGTAGTTCGGTCATGCCGTTCTCAAATAGGTATCGTCATGTACTGGGGAGATTGCGCTCGCCATGGGACGGCCGCCGAACTGTAGCTGATTCGGCTACCGCATTGTATTGTAGCGTGCGCCGCTCGGGTTCACGCGCTGGTCTGAGCTTCCTTGAGGGCGCGAAATCGAGGCGCTGCTGGCGTAGGAGGTCCGCCCGCGGGCCGATCGGTGGTTGATCATGGCGCATGTCGGGGCGAGGGCGCCCCTCCTACGCCCAACGGAAGTCCTGTTGGAGGACAAAATCGGCGCGGTGTCAACATCGGTGCGGTGTTGTGGGAGGCCCGCCCCCGGGCCGATCGTTCTTCTCAGTACACTTCCAGGCCCAGGCGCTGCGCCAGCGCCGCCGCTTCCGGCGCGCCGGCGCCGTGTTCCGCGTCGATCGCCAGCGCGTGCCCGGCTTCGTCCGCGGCGAGCGGCTCCTGGGTCGCGAGCTGCTGCTCGAGCACGGCCAGCCCGGCTTCGGAGGCGTCGCGGGCGGCGCGTTCGCGTGCGGCCACGCGCGCGCGCAGCGTGGCCGCCGACGCCATGCACGAGGCGATGGCGAAGGTCGCGCCTGCGCCGTGGGCGAGTTCCGCAAACCGGTCGCGCCAGGATCGTTTCAGGAAAGCCGCGTCGACGATGACCGGATAGCGGGCCGCCAGCACTTCGCGCGCGAGCCCGGCCAGATGCGCGTAAGTGCGCTCGCTCGCGCCGGGCGCGTACAGCCCGGCGTTAAGTTCCGAGCCTGAGCGCGCTTGCGGCGAAAGGCCGTAGAGGCGCCTGCGCTCCACGTCCGAGCGCAGGCGCACCGCGCCCAGCGCTTCGAGCAAGCCTTGGGCGACGGTGGTCTTTCCCGACCCGGACAAGCCGTGCATGATCAGCAGCGCAGCGTGCCGGGGCGCAGCCAGCCGCTCGGCCAGATAAAGATGCCGGCGGTACTCCTGTTCGATCTCGCTCTTCTCGCGCGCCACCATGCCCGGCTGATGCGCGCGCATGCACGACACCTTGGCGCGCACCAGGGCGCGATAGACGAGGTAGAAGCGCAGCACCCGCACGCCCGCATAGTCGCCGGTGAGTTCCAGATAGGCATTGAGGAAACGAAAGGCGAGCCGCGGCAGGCGGTGATCGAAGAGGTCCATCATCAGGAACGCGACTTCGTTCATGACATCGGTCCAGCGCAGATCCTCGCTGAACTCGATGCCGTCGAACGGCGTCGGCACGCCGTCCAGCAGCGCGATGTTGCCCAGGTGCAGGTCGCCGTGGCATTCGCGCACCCAGCCGTCGCGCTTGCGCGCATCGAACCCTGCGGCGAGCGCTGCGTGCTCGCGCGCCGTCCAGTCGCGCAGCCGCGCGAGCAGTGCGAGGTCCGTTTTCGCGCCTGCCAGCTCCAGCATCTGGTCGAAGTTCTGCAGCGCTGGGGCGAGGATGCGCTCGGAGGAGCCGAATGCCCGATCGGGGCCGGCGCGTTCTATGCCCGCATGGAATGCAGCCAGGCCTGGCGCGAGCGCGTCGATGTGCTGCGCTGTAAGCGCGCCGCGCCGCGCCATCCGGTCGAGCAGGGCATCCTGCTCGAAGCGCCGCATTTTGAGTGCGTACTCGATCGCGGGTCCGCCGCCGGCGAGCACCGGCGCCGACTCGCTGCCGCTGATGGCGATCACCTCGAGATAAAGCCCGGGCGCGGTGCGGCGGTTGAGGCGCAGTTCCTCTTCGCAATAATGCCGGCGCGCGCCCAGCGTGCTGAAATCCAGAAAACCCAGGTTCACCGGTTTTTTGATTTTGTAGGCGTAGTCTCCGGCGAGCAGGATGCAGGAAATGTGGGTTTGCAGCAGTTCGACGTTCTCTACCGCATGGGGATAGCAGGCGGGCGCGCGCAGTGCAGCGATCAGCCGGTCCAGGCCTCGCGCGCCGGTCGCGGCTGCATGCGGTGAAACCGGGCTATAGCTGCTGTGCAAGACCGTCCTCCAAAGAAGACTTCCCCCGTTTCAATTTACTCCGGCAGCGCGCAGCCCCATTGAGCAAGATCAAGCCTACGCGACGCGGGCGACGCCCGACGCCGGCTATGGCGCCGGATGGGCCCGTCGATCCGGGTCACAGCCAGTAGCCATTCATGGGCGCGCGGAAATGCTGAATGTGGCATATTGCGCCCTGTGGACCGGCGCAAATCGACGCCGGGTTCGCACCCGACCCTCCGCCAAAATTGCGCGGGCGCGAGGGCTGTGATCCTCCGCCTGCGGGCAGCAGCCACAACACTGAAAGGCGAAATGCATGAACTACAAAGGGGAGCAGAAAGCGCTCGATCCGTTGCAGCCGCAGGCCATTCCAAGCTACCTGCAGGACACGTACTGGTGGGCTTACGTCCATCCGAATGCCGTCAGTTTTTTCGAACGGCAGTGGCTGGTCAATCTGATTCTGTGGGGCAATTTCGCCAGACTGCGTGACGCCGCCCTGGCGGAGCTTGGACGCGAAGTCGCCGGGCGCACGCTGCAGGTTGCCTGCGTCTATGGGAACTTCTCCGAGCACCTCGCCGCCCGGGTGGCGCCGGGCGGCTCGCTCGATATCGTCGACGTGCTGCCGATCCAGTTGCGCAACCTGCGGCAAAAACTCCCGGCCTCGGCGCCGGTAACCCTGCATCAGGGCGACTCGACCGCGCTCGGCTTCGACGATGCCAGCTACGATCAGGCGATACTTTTCTTCCTGCTGCACGAGCAGCCGGCGGCGGCGCGCAGGCAGACCCTGCGCGAAGCGCTGCGGGTGGTCAAACCCGGAGGCAAGCTGGTGCTGGTCGATTATCATCTGCCCGTGCGGCTGCACCCGCTACGCTACCTGTTCCGGCCGGTGCTGCGCGCGCTCGAGCCCTTCGCCCTCGACCTTTGGCAGCACGAACTAGCGCAATGGCTGCCCGCTAGCGTCACCCCGGCGCAGATACGCAAAGAGACCTACTATGGCGGTCTTTACCAGAAGCTGGTCATCACGGTTTAGGCGTTTTGCGTCGGTCAAGTGTAAAAGATCCGCTTGAAGTTTGACCTTGATCAAAAGCTGCGGCGCGAGCCGGGGTGCGTTTATAGTATGATTCTATCGGTGGGGCGCATCGCCGCCGTGCGCGGCGCGGCCCCTGAGCCAGCCCCCAGGCTGGCATCGGCGCGCCGGGGCGTGCAGCCTTTGGCGAAGTTCTGAAGCGGCACGGCGCCGCACCGGGCGCGATGTAAGCCGCGCGCCGCAAGCAGGCACTGGGTGCCGTCGCAGCGCTTGAGCGCGACCCCTAAAAGAAAACACAGAGAGGAATCGGTATGGGCACACGAATGGCAAGTGACGAAGTGACCGACGGCATCGCCGCGATCGAGATGCATCGGCAGGGAACCGAGAAAGAGTCGGGCCTGGCGGTGGCGTGCAGCGAGGCGCTGCGCAAATTGCACGAGCTTCTGGAGCAGGAGCAGGCAGCCTTGCAACAGCACGGCCCGGACACTGTGTTCGCAGCCAACGTCGAAGCCGTGGCGAACGAAATCAAGCGGGTGCAGGCCATGGCCGGCATCAAGGGCCAGGGGCCGATGCACAAGGACGCACGCCCGAGGGAGCGGCAGGTGCCGCGGCCGGAAAAGTCGCATAACGCTCCCAGGAATCGGGGCCGCAGGACGACGGGTCGGACCGGAGGTCGCAGCGGCGGTGGTGGCGGCGGCGGTTCCGGCGGCCGTTAGCCTGCCTGCATATTCGGTTGGAGACCTCATGTCTGATTCGATTGCCCTATGGCATGCTGAGCACAAGCATTTTGCCCGGCTCCTCGACCTGCTGGAGCA
>DAIRFM010000031.1:0-1980 GCA_036795025.1 Burkholderiales bacterium
GAGTGGGACTTCTACGGCGGCTTCAAGAACAGCTTCGCCGGCGGCGATTGGAACTACGACGTGGGTGCCATTCAGTATTACTACCCCGGCAAATACGATAACGTCGGCGCCTACCGCAAACCCAACACGACCGAGGTCTACGGCCTGATCGGCTACAAATGGGTGTCCCTGAAGTATTCCAAGGGAATCAGCACCAACACTTTCGGGGTCAACGAGAGCAAGGGTGCTGACTACCTCGACCTCTCGGCGACCGTTCCCCTGGGCGAGAGCGGCTTCAACCTGTTGGCCCATGTCGGCAAATACAATTTTCCGGGCAACGCCAACGTTGGATACTGGGGAACCTCTGGCTGCAACAACAATTGCTTCGACTATACCGACTACAAGCTGGGTGTGACCAAGGATTACCTGGGCGCCACCTTCGGCCTCGCCTGGACTCGTGCCAATACCAAGGATGCCGCACCCGACGGCCAGACGACCGCGTACATGAACGCCTTCGGCAAGAACATCGGCGGCGACCGCGTCGCGCTGTCCGTCACTAAAACGTTCTGATCTATAAGTGGGAGGTATCCATGAAACTCGTTACTGCCATTATCAAGCCCTTCAAACTTGACGAAGTAAGGGAGGCGCTGTCCGCGATAGGCGTGCAGGGCATCACCGTCACCGAAGTCAAAGGGTTCGGCCGGCAAAAGGGCCACACCGAACTCTACCGCGGCGCGGAATATGTGGTCGACTTTCTGCCCAAGGTCAAAATCGAGGCGGCCATCAAGTCAGAGATGCTCGACCAGGCGATCGAAGCCATCGAAAAATCGGCCAGCACCGGCAAGATCGGCGACGGCAAGATTTTTGTATTCGAGCTGTCGCAGGTCATCCGCATACGCACCGGCGAGACCGGCGCGGAAGCACTATAGGGAGATGCATGATGAAAAGATTGATAGCTCTACTCGCGTTGTTCGGCGCATGCAGTCTTGCCGCTCCGGTCATCGCGCAGGACAAACCTGCCGCCTCGGCAGCGGAAGCGAAGCCGGCAGAGGCAAAGCCGGCCGAAGCCAAGCCGGCTGAGTCAGCAACAGCAGCCCCGGCCGCAGTTACGGCCGCGGCCGCACCTGCGGCTACGGCGACGCCGGCGCCGGTGCCCAACAAGGGCGACACTGCGTGGATGATCGTTGCCACAGTGCTGGTGATTCTGATGACCATCCCGGGACTCGCGCTTTTCTACGGCGGCCTGGTGCGCACCAAGAACATGCTCTCGGTGCTGATGCAGGTGTTCGTCACGTTTTGCCTGATCAGCGTGCTGTGGGTGTTCTACGGCTATAGCATCGCCTTCACCGAGGGTAACGCCTTTTTCGGCGGCTTCTCGCGTTTGTTCCTGGCCGGGATGAACGCCGACTCGACCGCGGCGACCTTCAGCAAGGGCGTGGTGATTCCGGAGTACATTTACGTCGCCTTCCAGCTGACCTTCGCCGCCATCACCCCCTGCCTGATCGTGGGTGCGTTTGCGGAGCGGGTCAAATTCTCGGCGGTGTTGCTGTTCATGGCGCTGTGGTTTACTTTCGCCTATCTGCCGATCGCGCATATGGTCTGGTACTGGCCCGGCCCGGACGGATTCACTGATGCGGCGGCGGCTGATAAAGCCACGGCGACCGCGGGCTGGCTGTTCCAGAAGGGCGCGCTCGATTTCGCCGGTGGTACCGTAGTGCATATCAACGCCGGTATAGCGGCTTTGGTCGGCGCCTACGTGATCGGCAAACGTATCGGCTACAACAAGGAAGCCATGACTCCGCACAGCCTCACCTTGACCATGGTCGGCGCCTCGCTCTTGTGGGTGGGCTGGTTCGGCTTCAACGTGGGTTCCAACCTCGAAGCCACCGGTACTGCGGCCATGGTGTTCGTCAACACCCTGGTTGCGACCGCCGCTGCGGCGCTGTCATGGCTGTTCTTCGAGAACATGTTCAAGGGCAGGCCGTCGATGCTGGGTGCCGC
>DAIRFM010000031.1:2080-10139 GCA_036795025.1 Burkholderiales bacterium
GGCATCTACGACTACGTCGCCAACAAGACCGCCCCCGACTACTCGATCATGAGCCAACTGATAATCCAGGGCACCGGCGTGATCACCACGATCATCTGGTCAGGGGTGGTGGCGTTCATCGCTTACAAGATCGTCGACATGGTCATCGGCTTGCGCGTGCCGGAAGAGGAAGAGCGCGAAGGCCTGGACGTGACTTCGCACGGCGAGACCGCGTACCACGCATAGGCGCAAGCAAGGATCCGCTCCCGCGGGAGCGAATTTCATTCGACGGGCATCCGCATGGATGCCCGTCTTTTTTGGGGTGCCCATTCCGATCCCGCAACGACAGGGCGGGGCGCTCAACTGGCGCGCGTGCGCCTCGATGGCGCAGCCGGTGCCGCTTTACGCGTGAAGTCGGCCGTGCGGCGCCGCATGGCGGCGAGAGCGGTCCGGCCCTTTGGTGTGAGAAAGGGTTCGACCAGGAGCCCGATGCCTTCGGCCACGTATTTGCCGAGGCTGAACTTCGCGCGCAAAGCCCAATGTTTCAGCGCCCACGCATGACAGAAGGCAACGTACTGATAGACCAAAAGGTACTCGTTTACCGGGCGCATGTACCCTCCGGCAATGCAGGCGCGCACGCAGCCCTGCAGCAAACGGTTGGTCCTGGTTTCGTCCTCTTTCACCAGAGCCCTGCGATCGGCGCGCAGCGATTTGGTGGAGCGGTAGGCGAGGACGGTCGCTTCGCGCAGCCCGTCCACTATGGTGCAGTAGGCCCACAATGCCATGCACAGCCGCTCGACCGGGTGCTTGACGCCTTCAAGGCGCGGCGGGATTTCCTTCTCGTACGTCTCAAGCACCAGCTTGAGCGAAAGAAACAGGATGTCGTCCTTGTCCCCGAAATATTGATAGATCAGTCCGGTACTCACGCCGGCTTCGCGGGCGATCTGCGAAATGGTGGTGGTGTAGTAGCCCCTGTCCGAAAACAGCTTGACCGCCGCACGCAGGATCTGTCCGCGCCGCTCCTCCACCAGCCTGGTATCGGTGACCAGGCTTGCCACATGTCCGGGCAATTTCATCGACAGCCTGTTTCAGAATGAGGAGATACCTCTCTCAATTGCCCTCGAATGCCGGTTTTTGTTTGGCTACGAAGGCGTTGTACGCACGCGTGAAGTCCTGGGTCTTCATGCAGATCGCCTGCGCTTCGGCCTCGGTCTCCAGCGCCTGCTCGATGGTCTGGTTCCACTCCTGGTGCAGGCATTTCTTGGTCATGGAATGGGCGAACATCGGTCCGTCCGCAATTTCCCTCGCGACCGCGTAGGCCCTTCCCAGCAGCTTGTCCTTCGGCACGAGTTCATTGAAATAGCCCCAGGCGTGCCCTTCCTGCGCCGTCATGACGCGTCCGGTATAGAACAGCTCGGAGGCGCGTCCGTGCCCGATGATGCGCGGCAGAATTGCGCAGGCGCCCATGTCGCAGCCGGCCAGGCCGACGCGCACGAACAGGAACGCGGTCTTGGCTTCCGGCGTGCCGTAGCGCAGGTCGCTTGCCATCGGAATAATCGCCCCCGCGCCGACGCTGATGCCATCCACCGCCGAGATGATGGGCTGCGGGCAGGTGCGCATTTCCTTCACCATGTTCCCGGTCATGCGGGTGAAGGCGAGCAGCCCATCCATGTTCATCTTGGTGAGCGGGCCGATAATTTCGTGCACGTCGCCACCGGAGCAGAAATTGCCGCCTTCCCCGGTCCACACCACAACCCGCACGTCGTCGGCGTATTGCAGCTTGTGGAAAGTGTCGCGCAGTTCTGCATAGCTCTCGAGCGTGAGCGGATTCTTGCGCTCGGGGCGCCGGAGCGAAACCGTGGCGATCCGATCTTTGACTTCCCAGTTGAAATGCTGCGGGCGCCACTCGGCGGCTTTGAGTTTGTACATGTGAATCTCCAGTCAGTTGGTAATGAAAACCGGCAGCGTCAGCCGGCCAGGGTGAGTCCGCCGCTGACGCTCAGGGTTTGGCCCGTGATGAAATCCGCACGGCTGCTGGCGAAGAACAGCACGGCGTCAGCGATCTCCGAGGGTTTCGCCAGCCGGCCCATCGGCGTGACGCGGACGAAGGCTTCCCGGTGTTTCTCCGGCACCGCCGCCAGCAGCGGCGTGTCGGTCGGTCCGGGGCAGACGCAATTCACGTTGATGTTGAAGCGCGCCATTTCCCGCGCCAGCGACTTGGTAAACGCGATCGCCCCGCCTTTCGCGCCGGAATAGACGGATTCGCCCAGGCTGCCGACCCGTCCGGCGTCGCTCGCGACGGTGACGATCTTGCCGGCCTTGCGCTCGATCATGGCGTCGAGGAACGCACGCGCCACGGCGATCGGCCCGAACAGGTTGAGGTCGATTACCTTGCGCCAGAAATCCGGACTGTTCTTGACGAAGGGCTCTATCTTGCCCCAGCCCGCGACGTTGGCGACGATGTCGACGTGCCCCCGACCGGCGTAGGCTGCGCGCTTGAATGCCTCGATCGAGTCAAGATCGGTCACATCGAGTCTGACGAAGTCGGCGCCGTAGCCCTTGGCGCGGATCGCGGCTGCGCTCTGCTCCCCTGCTTCCACGGCAATGTCGCCGAGCAGCACATGAGCTCCCGCCTGTGCCATTGTTTCCGCGGTCGCCCGCCCGATTCCCGATGCCGCCCCGGTGATCACCGCCGTCTTGCCGTCTAGTCGCATTTTTTACTCCATAATCCAGGAAAACTCTTACTGTCCGATAATCGTATGCAACGTTGCGCCGGCATCATCCGCTCGCTCAGGGTTCCCATCGATCGGGCCCGCCGTCGCGCACCGGCGATTCTGCAGCAGTACAAGCGCATCTTATCGCCGCTGACATTACAACTGAATGAGTGTTCATTCAGTTGGCTAAAAATAGCATAGACCATGGCCAGAAGGCAAGAGACTATGCTCAAGTACCCTTAACGGCCTTCACGCTTGTGAACTCTTGGCGTGGAGAATGCGTTGCAACAGACGCGCCAGTCGCGCGCGGTCGGCCTGGGAAAAACCTGCAACCAGGCGCTCCTCATGGGCTCTGACCAACCCCGTCAGCTTGCCGAGCAGGGCTTTGCCGTCGCTGGTGAGCCACAGGGCGTTGGAACGGCGATCGCCATCGGCGTGCCGACGTGCCACCAGTTTCCTTGCCTCCAGCTTGTCGATTACGCTTACGACGGTAGACCGGTCAAGATGGATTGCGCGGGCCAGAGTAGTCTGCTTCAAACCCGGATTCGCGTCGATCACCACCAGCACTCCGAACAAGCCCGGCGTGATCGCATGCGCGCCGATGGTTTCCTGGAAATCGCCGAAAATCGCCAGTTGTGCCTGGCGCAGCTGATAGCCGATCAGGCTAGGCAGCACGCCGAAGGCAATGTCGGCAGCGTCGCGTTTGGCCGCAGCCGTTTTGGATTTGGTTTTCATGGACTCAGTTTTACCGCCTGGACTGAGAACCTGTCAAATTGTTTGATTCCCAATGATTTGACACTCAACGTAAAAATCAGGATAGTGTGGCAAATCAGCAGCCGCCTCGGGTGGCGTCAAACGCAGCCACGGCGAACGACAACTCCAGGAGATTTCGTGCATCCAAGAGGGCAAGGCCTGGCCGGTCCGGTCCCGGTCGAGTCCGGTGACGCCATTCTCGAGCACCCGGAAAATGCCGGGGTGCCATTGGCGGGTTCCTGCGTTAACGCGACCTTCGAGGCCCGGGAGTTCGTAGCGCATCCCCCGCGCGTGATGCTGTGCCGCGTCGACGGCCTCACCGACCTCACCCACGACATCCGCGAGTTGCGTCTGGTGATCGAGGCCGGCGGGCCGTTCGACTTTTCCGCCGGCCAATACGCCGAAATCGAATTCGCGCCGGGACTGTCCAGGTACTACTCCATGGCGAGTACGCCAGCGGAAGAAAAACTCGCGTTCCAACTCCGCCGCACATCCGCGGACAAGACTAGTTCTTGCGTCGCGCAAGAACTCAAGCTTGGCGACAAGGTTAAGGTGTCCGGGCCGCTGGGCTCTTCCTATCTGCGCGACGAGCACGCGGGACCGGTGCTGTTGGTGGCCGGCGGCAGCGGGTTGGCGCCCGTATTGTCCGTCCTGCGCACCATGCTGGAGCGTGGCGGCAGCGAAACAGTGGCGCTCTATTTCGGCGTGCGCAGCGAGCGCGACGTCTATCATGAGCATCTGCTCGCCGACCTGGCGGCAAGCCACGACAATTTTTCCTATCAAATTGTGTTGTCGGAGCCCGGTAGCGACAGTCGGCGGCGTCGCGGCTTGGTGCATCAAGCGGTGGCAGAGGACCTGGCCGACGCTACAGGCTACAAGGCGTATCTCGCGGGGCCGCCGCTGATGGTCGAGGCCGCCGGACGAGTGTTATTGGGCAGGGGTATGGCGCGGCGCGATATCCACGCCGACGCTTTTTTTACCGGCCCTTAGGGCGATGATCAAGTATGCTTGGTTTGCCGGTGGACGTTGCCTGCTAGGCGCGTACGCCGGAACGTTCCGGCTTTTGAAAAGGAGTCTGAAGTGAGTTACGTCGTCGAAATGTGGCAGCAGCCTTCGCTGCCTGTGATTGGTTCCAAAGACCGCTTTCCGGTGCGGCGCATATTCTGCGTCGGCCGCAACTATATCGAACACCAGAAGGAGATGGGCGGCGACGGCCGCGAGCAACCGTTCTTTTTCTGCAAGGCGCCGCATGACCTGGTGCCGGTGAACGCCGGCGAGAGCGGCAAAATTCACTACCCGCCCATGACCACCAACTATCACTGGGAAACGGAGATGGTTGCGCTGATCGGCAAGGGTGGCCACAAGATCGCCGCCGAGCGGGCCAACGACCACGTCTGGGGCTATGCGGTCGGCCTGGATATGACCCGCCGCGACCTGCAGCAGCAGGGAAAGGACAAGGGCCGGCCATGGAGCTTCGGCAAGGATTTCGACCAGGCCGCGCCATGCGGGCCGGTCACTCCGGCAAGCAAGATAGGGCATCCGTCCAAGGGCAAGCTCTGGCTCAAGGTGAACGGCGAGTTCCGCCAGCAATCCGGCATCGACCAGATGATCTGGAGCGTGCCGGAGCAGATTGCGTTTCTGACCCAGTATTACACGCTGGAAGTCGGCGACGTCATTTTCACCGGCACCCCGGCGGGAGTGGGCGCCGCCAAGGCCGGCGACGAGCTTGTGGCCGGCATCGACGGCCTGGGCGAACTGCGCGTGAGCGTCGTCGCGCCGCGCTGACCGGCTGCACCGCGCCGCATGAACGCCGCCGGTTATTTGCTCGCCACCGGGCAGGCCAGTGCGATCGCGCTGGAATGCGGCACGGAGCGCTTGAGCTATGGCGCGCTGCGTGCCGCGGTAGCGCATGCCGCCGGCGCCTGGCGCGCGCGCGGTCTTGAGCAAGGCGAGCGCGTGCTGGTGTTTGCGCCGGACAGCATCGCCTGGGTGATCGCCTACCTGGGCGCGATCTGGGCCGGCGGCGTTGCCGTCGGCCTCAACTCGCGGCTGTTCGAACGGGAACTGTCGGTGGTGCTGTCGGAGTCCGGCGCGCGTTTTATCTGGTGCAACGAAAGCTCGCGCGTGCTGCTGGAGAGACTGCTCGTCGGCATCGCAAACCCGCCGCAACTGGTTATCGATGCAGAATGGAGCGAAAGGCTGCCGACGGTCGACTCCGTTCCCGCGGCCGATTTGTCCGATGACGCCCCGGCGATGTGGATTTACACTTCCGGCACCACCGGGGTACCCAAAGCGGTCATGCACGCGCAACGCAGCTTCATCGCCAGTGCCGACTTCGCGCGCGAGGTCCTTGGACTCGGCGCGCAGGATCGCATCTACGCCTCGTCCAAACTGTTTTTCGCCTATGCGCTCGGCAACAGTCTTTGCGCGGGCTTGCGCCTGGGGGCCACGGTCGTGCTCGATGGCGAATGGCCCACTGCCGAGCGGGTGGCGGAGGTGGTCGAGCGGCATCGGCCAACCGCGCTGTTCTCGGTGCCCACGCTCTACCTCAAGATGTTGCAGGCCGGCGTGGCGGCGCGGCTCCGCGCGGCCGGCGTGCGGCACTATGGGTCGGCGGGCGAAGCCCTGCCCGCGGCAGTGCGGCGCGAGTGGCGCGAAGTGACGGGCGTGGCGCCGGTCTCTGGCTATGGCGCCTCGGAAACCATCGCCCTGATGTTCTACTGCGACGACGACAGCGCATTGCTCAGGCCATCGCCGCGGCTCGAATACCGTATGCGCGAGGGCAGCGACACCGGGGCGCCGCGACGGCTGTGGCTGCGGCATCCCTCGATCGCGCTCGGTTACTGGCGGCGCCCGGAGGCCGAGCGCGACAGCTTTGCCGACGGTTGTTTTTCCCCTGGGGACCTGTTCCGGCCGCGCGCCGACGGAGGCCTGGAGTATTGCGGGCGCGACGACGACATGCTGAAGATTTCCGGGCAGTGGGTGAGTATCCTGGACGTCGAGCAAACGCTGCTCGGCACGAGCGCCGGCTGCGTCGAAGGTCTGGCGGCGATCGGCTTCGACAACACCGAGGGCCTCGCCTCGATCGCCTTGTTCGTCGTGGCTGCCCGGGGGCAGGAGACGCAAGCGCGTGAGCGCATCGATGCGGGCATAGCGGCATTGCCGAAACTGAAGCGCCCGCGGCTGGTGAAATGGGTGAACGAGTTGCCGCTCACCGCCACCGGCAAGCTGCAGCGGCGCAAACTCAAAGACCTGTATCTCGGCGGCGCGGCATGAGTCTTGTTCCACCTGGCTTGAGCGGCAGGCGCCAATGGAAGGCCATGGTATCCTCGCGCTTTTCTCGATTGGGGCGCGCGCGGGATCTGCGGCCCGGTCGAGAAATGCAGCAGGTAAATTTCTTGCGGGCGGCGGGCGCTCCGAGCGCAGCAACGCCGCCTGCAGGTATTCTTTCACATGAATTTTTGCCAGGAGGCTCATGCTGCCACCACGCATAGATACCAAGGCCGTACAGGCCGCGATGGGCGAATACGCCGACGAAAAAGAGACGCTGGCGCAGCGCGCGGCGATCTATCAGGAGTTGATCGGCTTCGTCCCGCCGCGCATCGAGGCGCGGCTCAATGTCACCGGCGCGCTGGACCCGCAAATGCTCGATTTGCAGGAGCGCATCCGCGAGCACGGCATGTACCCCAAGTGCTTCGATGTGAAAACCGCCCAGCTGATGCTGTTCGGCATGCTGCTGATGGATCTGAGCGACGCCGCTCCGCTGCACGCGATCGCAGCACGGCGCGCCGGCGCGAGCTGGGAGGAGCTGCAGGGGGTGATCAACCTTTGCTTTCTGTTCCGCGGCCTGCCCGCAGCCAACCGCGGCGCGGAAATCCTTGCCAACCTGGCCAAGCGCGAGGCCGAAGCGAAGGCTGCCTGACCGGGGATAACGCATGGACCGAGGAGTCATCGCCGCCGCCATCGTTCCCCACGTGCCAACGCTCGGCTTGGCGCAGAACACGCCGGAATTCCAGCTGACCCTGGTCGAAGGGGAGCGCGCGCTGGGCCGCGCGTTGCGCGAACTGAAACCCGATCTGTTCGTGGTCAACTCGGCGCACTGGATCTGCACCTTTGGCTGGTACGCGACCTGCCAGAGCGTGCACGAAGGGGTGTGCGTGGCCGACGAGGCGCCCGATCTGATTCCGGGCATACCCTATAGGCGCAAGGGCGACAGCGAGTTTGCGTCGGCTCTGGTCGGAGAATGGCAGGCACAAGGCCTTCCGGGCGGCCGTAACGATACGCCGCACTACGCCTGGGACTACGGCAGCCTGGTGCCGCTGTTGTATCTGGACCCGGACGCGGAAGTGCCGGTGGTTCAGATGCCCACGGTAATCCTGGCGGATCATGCCGAGTGCATGAAGGCGGGCCGGGCGGTGCATGCGACGGCGAAGCGGCTGGGCAGGCGCGTCGTGTTCCTTGCCAGCTCGGCCTTCAGTCACGACCTGGTGCGCGGCCGTCACTTGAAGCCTACGCCCGAGCGCGAAGCGCTGGACCAGCGTTTCATCGATCAGCTGAAGAAAGGTGCAGTCGCCGATGCGATTGCGTGGTTTCCGGAATACAGCCGGGCGGCG
>DAIRFM010000245.1:0-3658 GCA_036795025.1 Burkholderiales bacterium
CGCCGCGCGCCGACCTCGATGTGGTGATGATCGCGCCCAAGGCGCCGGGCCACACCGTGCGCTCGACCTACGTCCAGGGCGGCGGCACGCCCATGCTGATCGCCGTGCACCAGAATCCGAGCAAGAAGGCGCGCGATCTGGCGCTGTCCTACGCGGCGGCCATCGGCGGTGCGCGCGCCGGCGTGATCGAAACCACGTTCAAGGAAGAGACCGAAACCGACTTGTTCGGCGAGCAGGCCGTGCTTTGCGGCGGCTGTGTCGAACTGGTCAAGGCGGGGTTCGAAACCCTGGTCGACGCCGGCTATGCGCCCGAGATGGCCTACTTTGAATGTCTGCACGAATTGAAGCTGATCGTCGACCTGATGTACGAGGGCGGTATCGGCACCATGAATTACTCGATCTCGAACAACGCCGAGTACGGGGAGTACCTGACCGGTCCGAAGATCGTCACTGAAGACACCAAGAAAGCCATGCGCGAGGCGCTGAAAAACATCCAGACCGGCGAGTACGCCAAGAGCTTCATCCTGGAGAACCGTGCCGGCGCGCCGACGCTGTTGTCGCGCCGCCGCCTCACTGCCGAGCATCAGATCGAGGTGGTGGGCGAGAAACTGCGCGCGATGATGCCGTGGATCAGAAAAAATAAACTCGTCGATCAGTCGAAGAACTAGTTGAATTATCCCCACCCCCTCATCGCCCGTGAAGGCTGGCCGTTTCTGGCGCTCGCCGTCGTGCTGGCGGCGCTGGTCGCCGGCTACAGCCTCGTCTGGTCGATCCCTTTCTGGATCGTCGCGCTGTTCGTGTTGCAGTTCTTCCGCGACCCGCCACGCGAGGTGCCGGGCGATGCGAAAACGGTGGTGTCGCCCGCCGACGGGCGCATCGTGGCGGTGGAGAAAGCGCACGATCCCTACCTCGACCGCGAAACGATCAAGGTCAGCGTGTTCATGAATGTGTTCAATGTCCACTCCAACCGTGCGCCGGTGGACGGCCAAGTGAAGCAGATCTTTTACAACGCCGGCAGCTTCGTCAACGCGGCGCTGGAGAAGGCCTCGACCGAAAACGAGCGCAACGCGCTATGGATCCGTGCCGACGCCGGCGCCGACGTCACCTGCGTGCAGGTGGCGGGCCTGATCGCGCGGCGCATCCTGTGCTACGCCAAGGCGGGCGACAAGCTGCAGCGCGGGCAGCGCTACGGCTTCATCCGTTTCGGCTCGCGCGTCGATGTGTATCTGCCGCCCAACGCCCGCATCAAGGCCGCGCTGGGCGACAAGGTGTATGCTGCCAGCACGGTTCTAGCCAGCCTGGAGTAGTTGACCGGAATGTCTGCCTACAAGCGGAAGAAGCCGCTGATCAACCCCGAGATGCGCCGCCGCGGCATCTACCTGCTGCCCAATCTGTTCACCACGGCGGCGCTGTTTGCCGGGTTCTACGCGATCGTGCAGGCGATGAACGCGCGCTTCGAACAGGCAGCCGTCGCCATTTTCATCGCCATGGTGCTCGACGGCCTGGATGGGCGGGTCGCACGCCTTACCCACACGCAGAGCGAGTTCGGCGCCGAGTACGACAGCCTCTCCGACATGGTGTCGTTCGGCGCCGCGCCGGCACTGGTGATGTACGAATGGGCGCTGAAAAGCATGGGTCGCATCGGCTGGATCGCCGCCTTCGTCTATTGCGCCGGCGCAGCATTGCGGCTGGCGCGTTTCAACACCAATATCGCGGTGGTCGACAAGCGCTATTTCCAGGGATTGCCGAGCCCGGCGGCGGCGGCGCTGGTCGCAGGCTTCATCTGGGTGGTGGACGATTTCAAGATCGAGGCGGTGAGCACCATGCGCTGGATCGCCTGCATCATCACGCTCTTTGCCGGCATCACCATGGTGAGCAACATCCCCTTCTACAGCTTCAAGGGCATCAACTTCCGGCGCAGCGTGCCGTTCTGGGCCATCCTCCTGGTGGCGCTCGCAATGATCCTGATTTCGACCCACCCGCCGACGGTGCTGTTCCTGCTGTTTGTCGCCTATTCCCTGTCCGGCTACGTGGTGTGGGTGTGGAAGCGGCGCAGGAAGCGGCCTATTGCCTAATCGCAGGAAAGCCGATATATTGCGTTCATGGTTTCCAACACTACAGTGTTGACCGCTTTCCTTAGCAGCCTGCTGTTGCTGGCCGGCCTGCTGCTGCGCCCCGCGCGCACATAACCCCACCCCACAATTTGGTTTGTTCGAGACCTGCGCCAACCCGGCGCAGGCCAGGATTATTCAATCCCTGATTGCATTTATTGACTGGAGGCTGAGATGAAGGACCATTTGATCATATTCGACACCACCATGCGCGATGGCGAACAGAGCCCCGGCGCCTCCATGACCAAGGAAGAGAAGCTGCGCATCGCGCGGCTGCTGGAGAAAATGCGCGTGGATGTGATCGAGGCGGGCTTTCCGGCCGCGTCCAATGGGGATTTCGCTGCCGTTCGCGCGGTGGCGGAAATCATCAAAGACAGCACCGTGTGCGGCCTGTCGCGCGCCAACGACAAAGACATCGCCCGCGCGGCGGAGGCGATCCAACCGGCCAAGTCCGGCCGTATCCACACTTTCATCGCCACTTCTCCCATCCACATGGAGAAGAAGCTGCGCATGACGCCGGAGCAGGTGTTGACCGACGCCATCAATGCCGTGCGCTTCGCGCGCAAGTTCACCGACGACGTCGAATTCTCGCCGGAAGACGCCGGGCGCTCGGACGTCGACTTCCTGTGTCGTGTGCTCGAGGCGGTGATCAAGGAGGGGGCGAGGACGGTCAACATTCCGGATACGGTCGGCTACACCCTGCCGGAGCAGTTCGGCGCCCTGATCCGCACCCTGCGCGAGCGCATCCCCAATTCCGACAAGGCGATCTGGTCGGTGCACTGCCACAACGATCTCGGCCTGGCGGTGGCCAATTCGCTCGCTGCGGTGATGAACGGCGCGCGCCAGGTGGAGTGCACCATCAACGGCCTCGGCGAGCGCGCCGGCAACAGTTCGCTCGAGGAAATCGTCATGGCGGTGCGCACGCGCTGCGATGTGTTTCCCTGCGACACGCGCATCGACGCGACCCAGATTGTGCCTGCGTCCAAGCTGGTGTCCGGCATCACCGGTTTTCCGGTACAGCCCAACAAGGCCATTGTCGGCGCCAATGCGTTCGCGCACGAGGCGGGTATCCATCAGGATGGCGTGCTGAAAAGCCGCGAAACTTACGAAATCATGCGTGCCCAAGACGTGGGCTGGAACGCGAACAGGCTGGTGCTGGGCAAGCACTCCGGCCGCACCGCGTTCAAGGCGCGGTTGAAGGAATTGGGCATAGCGCTTGAATCGGACCAGGCGATCAACGCCGCCTTCGCTCGCTTCAAGGATCTGGCAGACAAGAAGCACGAGATATTCGACGAGGACATCCACTCCTTGATGTCGGGAGAGGCGGTCGCGGCCCAGAGCGAGCACTGGAAGCTGGTGGACATGACCCAGGCGAGCGGCACCGCCGAGCGGCCCCATGCGCACGTGGTCCTGGCCGAGGGCGGGGCCGAGCGCCACGCCGAATCCCAAGGCGACGGCCCGGTGGATGCCACCTTCAAGGCGATCGAGAGCATCGCCAACAGCGGCGCCGAACTGATGCTGTACTCGGTCAACGCCGTCACGCAGGG
>DAIRFM010000246.1:0-3647 GCA_036795025.1 Burkholderiales bacterium
CCAACCCTGTTTTCTGTACGGATGAAAAGCGCATCCGTACAGAAAACACGGTTATGTATAAAAACAAAGACGGTTTGAGTGGGTTTCATCAAAGATCGTCGATTGCGCGCGGATGTGCTTTTCATCCGTGCGCAATCGAGGATCCGCGCGGACGGGCCGCCGTCCGCGCAAGCTCCGGCGTTACAGCTCGAAGTAGCCTGTCTCGTCCGCGCAACATCTCGCTCTGCAAATAGACACCGTCTCCAATGAAACTCGCTCTCAAAATCGACGTCGACACCTACCGCGGCACGCGCGAAGGCGTGCCGCGGCTGATCGAGGTGCTGAAACAGCACAACGCCGGCGCCACCTTTCTGTTCAGCCTCGGGCCGGACCACACCGGGCGCGCGATCACGCGCGCGTTCCGTCCGGGCTTCATGAAAAAGGTATCGCGCACCTCGGTGCTGGAGCACTACGGCCTCAAGACCCTGCTCTACGGCACGCTGCTGCCCGGCCCCGACATCGGCAAGCGCTGCGCCGAGATCATGCGCGGCACGCGCGATGCAGGTTTCGAAGTCGGCATCCATACCTGGGACCATGTCAAATGGCAGGATCATGTGGCACGGCGCGACGAGCGCTGGACCGGCGAGCAAATGGGCGCGGCCTACCTGCGCTTTTCAGAGATTTTCGGCGAACCCGCGCGCACCCATGGCGCCGCCGGCTGGCAGATGAACCTGCACGCGCTGCGCCTGACGCAGCGCCTGCGTTTCGACTACTGCTCGGACACGCGCGGGCGCTGCCCCTTTATTCCGATCTGGCGCGGCGAGATCATTGCCTGCCCCCAACTCCCCACCACCCTGCCTACCCTGGACGAACTGATCGGCCTTGAAGGATTGACTGCAGACAATGTCGCCGCGCATTTGCTCCGGCTGTCCGAAAACCCGCCGCCCACCGGCCATATCTACACCCTGCATGCCGAGCTGGAAGGCATGAAACTCCTGCCCGCGTTCGAAGCCCTGCTGGCGGGCTGGAAGGCCATGGGCTATGAACTGGTCCCTACGCGCGCGCTCTTCAACGGGCTCAAGCTGCCGACGCTGCCGCGGCACGAACTGGTCATGGGCGAAATTCCCGGCAGGTCGGGCACGCTGGCATTGCAGGGAAAGGAGTTTCTCGCCTGAGGCCCTTGGAAATAGGGTTGCGTTCCGGTCTCGATTCATCAACAATACGGGTACAGGCCGGTTTCGGTCAGACTATAGGAATATATGGAAAAACATATAGTTAGTGACTTTTCTCTGCCTTGTACCGGAGGCACGACGTTTCATCTGTCCAAGGCCAAAGAGAAGTTCCTGGTGCTGTATTTCTACCCCAAGGACAACACCCCGGGTTGCACCGCCGAGAGCATCCAGTTTCGCGACTTGCACCCGCAGTTCCAGAAACTGGGCTGTGGCATCTACGGCATTTCGCGCGATAGCCTAAAATCGCATGAAGGCTTCAAGGCGAAGCTCGGTTTTCCTTTCGATCTGCTCGCCGACACCGAAGAGAAGGTGTGCACCCAATTCGGGGTGATCAAGATGAAGAACATGTATGGCAAACAGGTGCGCGGCATCGAGCGCAGCACCTTCGTCCTCGACCGTGAGCGTGTCATCCGGCGCGAGTGGCGCGGCATCAAGGTTCCCGGTCATGTGCAGGAGGTATTCGATTTTGTTAAAACCCTCTAACTACAGCTCGGCATTCGATGAAAATGCCGACCAGGCAGCCATGACCAAGCGCAAGACCCGCTCCGAATCCGGCAAGTCACTGACCAAACTGTTCGTGCTCGACACCAACGTGTTGATGCACGATCCCACCAGCCTGTTCCGCTTCGAGGAGCACGACGTGTTCCTGCCGATCATGACGCTGGAGGAACTCGACAGCCACAAGAAAGGCCTGTCCGAGGTCGCGCGCAATGCGCGCCAGGCGAGCCGCTACCTCGACGAAATCGTCAGCAGCGTCGCCGGCAAGATCGACGCGGGCATCCCGCTCAAGCGCCATGCGGCGGATCCCGCCACGGGCAAGCTGTTCCTGCAGACGCAGGCGCTGGACAGCGCGCTTCCCGAGTCTCTCGCCCTGGGCAAGGCGGACAATCACATCATCGGCGTGGTGATGGCCCTGCAGCGGCAGCAGCCGCAGCGGCAGGTCATCCTGGTGTCCAAAGACATCAACATGCGCATCAAGGCGCGTGCGCTGGGGCTCGCCGCCGAAGACTATTTCAACGACAAGGTGCTGGAGGATATCGACCTTCTCTACACCGGCGTGCGCGAACTGCCGGCGGACTTCTGGGACCTCCATGCCAAGGACATGGAGTCCTGGAAAAAAGAGGGGCGCACCTTCTACCGCGTCAAGGGGCCGCTGTGCCAGCATCTGCTGGTCAATGAATTCGTCTATCAGGAAAGCGAGCGTCCGCTGCACGCGATCGTGCGCGAGCAGACCGGGCGCACCGCGGTGTTCGAAACCATCAAGGACTATTCGCACCAGAGGAACAACATCTGGGGCATTACCGCGCGCAACCGCGAGCAGAATTTCGCCCTCAATCTGCTGATGAACCCGGAGGTCGACTTCATCACCCTGCTCGGCCAGGCCGGCACCGGCAAGACCCTGCTCACGCTGGCTGCCGGCCTGATGCAGACGCTGGAGAGCAAGATTTTTTCGGAAATCATCATCACCCGCGTGACGGTGCCGGTGGGCGAGGACATCGGCTTCCTCCCCGGCACCGAAGAAGAGAAAATGACTCCCTGGATGGGCGCGCTGGAGGACAACCTCGACGTGCTCAACAAGTCAGACGACGAAGGCGGTGAATGGGGACGCGCCGCGACGCGCGACCTGATCCGGTCGCGCATCAAGGTAAAGTCGCTCAATTTCATGCGCGGCCGCACCTTCCTCAACAAATATCTGATCATCGACGAGGCGCAGAACCTCACGCCCAAGCAGATGAAGACGCTGATCACGCGCGCCGGCCCCGGCACCAAGGTGGTGTGCCTGGGCAACATCGCCCAGATCGACACGCCCTACCTCACCGAAGGCTCGTCCGGCCTCACCTACGTCGTCGATCGTTTCAAAGGCTGGTCGCATGGCGGCCACGTCACGCTGCAGCGCGGCGAGCGCTCCCGGCTCGCGGACCACGCAGCCGAAGTGCTGTAACGCTCGCATCGGCGGCTGGCGGAACTGATTCGCCGGTTTGTCGCAGGAACGGCCGGTCGCAAGAAGCAGTTGCACCGGTTCGCCGGCCGTCTATAATCCGCCATCGGAAAACTCCGAGAAAACCCTACTGCAAAGATAGTTATTCAGCAACGCAGCCATTCAAGGAGGCATCATGGATCGTCGAAGCTTTCTTAAATCCACTACAGTCATTTCTGCGGCCGGCGCACTGGGTTCTTTGTCCGGTCTTGCGCGCGCGCAAAGCGCGCCCTGGGCCAACGGCACGCGCTGGCGCAGCTTCGAAGTCACCACCCGCGTCGAGGTGGCAAAACCCAAAGGCGTGGCCCGGGTGTGGCTGCCGCTGCCGCTTGCCGCCGATACCGACTGGTTCAAGACCCTAACCAACAGCTGGAGCGGCAACGCCTCCACCGCAAAGGTGATGCCGCATTCCCGATACGACACTGCGCTGCTCTATGTCGAGTGGCAGGTCGGAACGG
>DAIRFM010000247.1:0-3643 GCA_036795025.1 Burkholderiales bacterium
GCGCGGGTCGTAAAAGAATTCGCGCATCATGAATTCCTCGAGGCCTGCGTTGTCGCTCGCGCGGGCGGACAGCATGAGGGAGCGGCCCAGGTGATACGATTCCCAGAGGAAATCCTCCTGCTCGTACCCGCGAATGATGGAGATCATCTTGCGCACGACTGCAATGCGGATGTCGCTGTTGTTGGCTTTCCGAACCTCGATCTGCTGCTTGATGTTGCGGCGGATCTCCTTGTTCCAGCCAAAGAAGGCGAACTCGGCATAGTCATAGCCCATGCGCGTTATCTGGAACACGCCACCACCTTGTTTTGGATCGTAGCCGAAGGTCTGCGCGCGCTGCGTGCCGAGATTGGCGGCGACGATGCGGTCGCTGCGCGCCTTGTCGTCCTCGAGCGGCTGCGCATTCGCTACGCTCTCCGCGGACGCGTCCGGTGCCGACTGCGCGCGGGCGCGGCGCCGTGCTTCGATGTATGAGCTCAGATCGCCCTCAGCCTGAGGACGCGCGGGTGCCGGCGGGATAACGTCCGGCACCGTTGGCGCTCGCGATTGAATGTTGGGCGGCGGCCGATTGAACGCGATGACCGGCGGCGTGGGCCGCGGGCGTGCCTCGAGCGCTGGTGCCGGAGGTTGTACCGGTAGCTTCGGTGACGGCGGAGGACTGGGCGCAGGCGCCAGGCGCACAAGCAGTGAACCGTACGTTTCGCCCAGTTTGGTCGTATCGGGCGATAGCAGACGCAGCTTCGGCAGCCACTGCCACAACACTGCGACGTGTATGAGCAGCGACAGCGCGAACGCCACCCAGATGGTGGGTATGATCACACCGTCACGCCTGCCGCGGGAATTGGCTGGTCCGTCGCTCACCGGATACTCGAAGGGGATCATAGTCGGAGGAGAAATGGACGGCGCCCGGTTTCCGGAAACTTCAATCGTCAATTCCGGGCCCGGCCACGGCTCCACAGCATAAGCGGCTTTGAAGTCGATATCCACCGTTCGCAACGAAGATCGGACAGCGTGGAATCGGATTAATTCAACGCCGGAGTGCGACCTCGCGCGGGGGCGGTCTCTAGCGCCCGCGCAGCGCCCGCCGGGATGCCCTCAAGTCTTCAGCCGGTAGCCGGTCCTGAAGATCCACCACACGGTTGCGAGGCAAAGCGCCATGAACACGAGGGTCATGCCCACGCTGACGCCCACGCCGACATCGGAGATGCCGTAGAAGCTCCAGCGGAAGCCGCTGATCAGGTACACCACGGGGTTGAACAGCGTGATCTTCTGCCACACCGGCGGCAGCATGCTGATCGAGTAGAAGCTGCCGCCGAGGAAGGTCAGCGGCGTGACGATCATCAGCGGCACGATCTGCAGTTTCTCGAAGCCGTCCGCCCAGATGCCGATGATGAAGCCGAACAGGCTGAAGGTCACGGCGGTAAGCGCAAGAAAGCAAATCATCCACAGCGGATGCGCGATCTGGTAATCGACGAACAGGCGCGCCGTGGCGAGGATCAGCGCGCCCAGCAACACCGACTTGGTGGCCGCGGCGCCGACGTAGCCGACGACGACCTCGATGAAGGACACCGGCGCGGAGAGCAGCTCGTAAATCGTGCCCGACCACTTCGGCATGTAGATGCCGAAGGAGGCGTTGGAGATGCTCTCGTTCAACAGCGCCAGCATGATCAGGCCGGGAATGATGAAGGCGCCGTAGCTGACGCCATCGATGTCCCCCATGCGCGAACCGATCGCCGCGCCGAACACCACGAAGTAGAGCGAGGTGGAGATCACCGGCGAGGCGATGCTCTGCATCAGCGTGCGAAACGTGCGCGCCATCTCGAAGTAGTAGATGGCGCGGATGCCGTAGATGTTCATGGTTGTGTCCTCACCAGGCTGACGAAGATGTCCTCGAGCGAGCTTTCGCTCGACTGCAGGTCCTTGAATTCGATGCCGTGCTCGCCGAGCGTGCGCAGTACCGCCTCGATCCCCGTGTCTTCGCCCTGGGTGTCGAAGGTGTAGACCAGCTCCTTGCCGCCGGCCGAGAGCTCGAGCGCGCGTCCGGCGAGGTCGTCGGGAATGCGCTCGAGCGGACTCTTCAGTTGCAGCGTCAACTGCTTCTTGCCGAGCTTTTGCATCAGCACCGCCTTGTCCTCCACCACGATCAGCTCGCCCTTGCTGATCACCCCGATGCGGTCGGCCATCTGCTCGGCCTCCTCGATGTAGTGCGTGGTGAGGATGATGGTCACGCCGCTTGCGCGGAGGCCCCTCACCATCTCCCACATGTCGCGGCGCAGTTCGACGTCGACGCCGGCGCTGGGTTCGTCGAGGAACAGGATCTGCGGTTCGTGCGACAGCGCCTTGGCGATCATCACCCGGCGCTTCATGCCGCCCGAGAGCGTCATGATCCTCGAGTCCTTCTTGTCCCACAGCGAGAGCTCGCGCAGCAGCTTCTCGCACAAGGCGGTGTTGCGCGGCTTGCCGAACAGGCCGCGGCTGAAGTTCACGGTGGCCCATACGCTTTCGAAGGCGTCGGTGGTCAGCTCCTGCGGCACCAGGCCGATCTTGGACCTCGCGGCGCGATAGTCGGAAATGATGTCGTGGCCGTCGGCCAGGACGGTGCCGCTGGTCGGATTGACGATCCCGCAAATCACGTTGATCAGCGTCGTCTTGCCGGCGCCGTTCGGGCCGAGGAGGGCGAAGATTTCGCCGCGGCGGATCTCGAGGTCGATGTTCTTGAGCGCGTGGAAGCCGGAGGCGTAGGTCTTGGTGAGATGCTTGACTGAGATGATCGGCGGCACGCGATGTCCTTGGGGTAGCGGTAGAGGTGATTATATTAGATCCTCAGAAATTGGCCGGAGAGGCAATATCCACGCGGGTTTCAGCCATTTCATCAAGGTTTGATTTCGCGCGATTTTGTATGTCCAGGGGCTACAAATCCTCACTTTTTCAAGTCGCAGGGGCATTGCCCGGCGCGCGCGATCGCCGCGCTGAAGTAGACATGCGCGGCGCGCGTCGCCGCCTTCACGCAGGGATGCGATCCCCGGCGTACAGTTCGCGGATCTCGCGCGCGAAGCGCTGCTCGATCTCCGTGCGCTTCAGCTTCAGGGTCGGCGTAATCAGGCCGTTCTCGATGGTCCACGGTTCCAGCGTCAGCCACGTTTCGCGTACGCGCGCATGACTCGGAAAGCTGCGCAGCAATCCGCGGATTTTGTCGCGCACGGCTTGCAGCAGCGCCGCTGCCCGCAGCGATGCGGGATCGCCCGCATCCAGGCTCATCGTCTTCGCCGTTTCGAGCCACGCCTGGCGCGAGGCGCGGTGCTTTTCCGGAAGACCGGGGACGATCAGAAACTTGTTGCCGATGATCTTGTTGAACTCGATGGTCGCGGCGAGCTTGTCGCCCATGATGGTGTCGATGCCAGTGTGCGTTCCGCAGCACTTCAAGCCATTCGAGTCGAGCATCTTCTTGAGCTCGGCGGCGGTCTTGCCGTAGTAGCCCGCGAATTCGACGCCCTTAAAGCCGAGCTTGGCCACGCCGGCGAGCGTGCCTTCGAGATCCTGCTTGCAGAGATCGCGCACCGAGTAGAGCTGCACGCCGATAGGAATCTTGTTCTTGGCAGCCGAGAGAATACCGACAAAACCGGCGCCGGCCGTGCAGCCGAACGCT
>DAIRFM010000248.1:0-1924 GCA_036795025.1 Burkholderiales bacterium
GCCAAGAGGAGGGAAAAGCAGCCACCCCGGCACAAAATGGTCTAAAATCGCGCCCTGTTTACAACCACTACCCGCGAGATCAATGGCAACCAGAAAGATCAAGCCGCGCCGCCGTTTCGCCGTGCGCAGTTCCGGCATACATGGCAAGGGCGTATTCGCCACCACCCACATCCCGGCCGGTACCCGTCTGATCGAGTACACGGGCGAGCGCCTGACCGAGGCCCAGGCGGACAAGCGCTACGCGAAAGACGACAATCTGCATACGTTCCTGTTTGCGCTCGACCACGGCATGGTCATCGATGCCACCACCGGGAGCAATAGCTCGCGCTGGATCAACCACAGCTGCGCGCCCAACTGCGAGGCGGTGGATGACGAGGACCGCATCTACATCGAGACGCTGCGCGCGATCCGCCCGGGCGAGGAGCTCTGCTACGACTACCGCATCGAACTCGAGGAAAAGCACACGCCGGAAATGAAGCGGCTATACCAGTGCCGCTGTGGCGCGCGTCACTGCAAGGGCACCATCCTTCACACCAAGAAGAAAAAGAAAAAATAGCATCGCAGCCAGAGCCTGCTTACATTCAGCACATGAGCGCGACACTCTCGCGCCGTTTGTTCGGAGGCTCGCGCTTGCGTTGCGCGCCGGCGCCATCACCCGTCTACGCAGAAGTTGTATGCTGTAGCCCTCAATCTGGGGAGACAGCATGCAGCAACTGAACCAACTCAGCGCCAGCGAAGCAGCCCGGCGCCTTGCGGCGCGTGAAATCACGGCCGAGCAGCTGGCGCGCGCCTGTCTGGCGCGCATCGAAGAGCGCGAAGCCGCGGTGGGGGCCTGGATACATATCGATCCCGATGCCGTGCTCGCACAGGCGCGGCATCTCGACGCCGGCCCGGTGCGGGGCCCGTTGCACGGCTTGCCCCTCGGCGTGAAGGATCTGATCGACACGGCAGACATGCCGACCGCATACGGTTCTCCCGTGTATGCCGGTCATCGACCCCGCGCCGACGCAGCCTGTGTTGCGCTTGCACGCGCCGCGGGCGCGCTGGTGCTGGGCAAGACCGTCACCACCGAATTCGCCTGGTTCTATCCGGGCAAGACCGCAAATCCGCACAATGCGTTGCATACGCCCGGCGGTTCTTCCAGCGGCTCGGCCGCGGCGGTGGCCGATTGCATGGTGCCGCTCGCTTACGGCACGCAGACCGCCGGCTCCGTGATCCGCCCAGCGAGCTACTGCGGCATCGTCGGCTACAAGCCGACTCATGGCACGCTGCCGCGCGCCGGTATCAAGCCGCTTTCCGACAGCCTCGATACCCTGGGGACACTCACGCGCACGGTTGCCGACGCGGCTTTGTTCGTTTCTGCGATGAGCGGACGCGACCTGTTGCCCAAGCCATTGGCGCAGCCGCCGCGCATCGGTTTGTGTCGCACGCACGAGTGGAACGCGGCCTTGCCTGCGACCGTGGCCGCGATCGAGAACGCGGCCGCGGCGCTTGCGCGCGCCGGCGCGAAGCTGACGCAAATCACCCTGCCGCAGATTTTCGCCAAAGTCACACAGGCCCAGATCGACATCATGAATTACGAAATTTACGCCGCGCTCGCCTGCGAGCGCTTGCAGCATTACGCGGGGCTCAGCGACAAGCTGAAACAGTTGCTCGATAGTGCGCGGCAATGCGATGCGGCACGCTACGACGCAGCGCAAGCGCTGGTTGCGTCCTGCCGCCGCCAGTCGGATGAAGTCTTTGCCGACGCGGACGTGTTGCTTGCTCCCAGCGCGCCCGGCGAGGCGCCCGCGGGTCTCGCGGCCACCGGCGACCCGATTTTCTGCCGCATGTGGACCGTGCTGCATGTGCCGGCAATCAACCTGCCCTGCAGTCTGGGCCCGCAAGGCCTTCCGGTCGGCGTGCAGATCATCGGCCGCAGGGG
>DAIRFM010000248.1:2024-3629 GCA_036795025.1 Burkholderiales bacterium
CCAGGCTCACCGCCTTGCGCGCGGCATCCAGCGCCGCCTCCAGCTTGCCCTGGTCGGCCAGCGTTTGCGCGAGGTTGTTGAACGCCGCGGCTGCGAGCGGATGTGCGGCGGTGGCGGTGCGGAACGCCGTTTCCGCCTCCGCCGTACGGCCCAGCGCGTAGGCGGTATTGCCCAGACCCATCAAACCGACGAGATTGGCCGGCCAGCGTTCCAGCAATGCCTCGTAGGCGCGGTGCGCTTCGGCGATGCGGCCGGCTTGCTCCAACGCTGCGGCGGCGGTCGCATAGCTTGCTTCGCGCGCGCTCGCCGGCAGGCGTCCGGGAGCCAAGGCGACCATGGCCCAGCGCCGGCCGTCGATCCACAGGAACTCGAACAGTCCTATTGCCATGGCGCGGCGCGCCTTGGTGCCCGAATGCAGCAGGATTTGTTTCGTCTCCAAGTCGTAGCCGATGACCACGGCGTAGTGCCAGTAGGGGTGGAAAGCCCATAACCCGAGGTTCTGCAGCACGATCACCGCGTTGCCGGCGGCCACTTCGGCGAGAACGTCCTTCAGTTCGGGCGCAAGTTCGTAGGCCAAGAGGCCGTGGCGCCGCGCGCTGGCAAGCATCTCCACCTGCAGGCTACCCTTGCGCGCCGGGATATACACCTGCTCGGTGAGGGCGTCGGGAGTCGCGGCAATGCCGGCCGCATTCAGTGCCATCGCGAGCGCCGCCGGGCCGCATTGATATTCTTCTTGCGCGAAGAACGGCACCGTATCCAGTTCCGCGCGCGGCGGCAGGCCCGCGCCACCTTCCCGCCGCAGGGCCTCGGTTTGCGGCAGGCTGACGCAGCCGGTCAAAAAGCACAGCACAAAGACAAAGCCCGCGATTAAGCGGGCTTCGGCTAAAGACCGAGGGGAGGGTGTTGAAAAAGGGGGCCTGGGTGGGAAGGGAAGAGTCCCACCCTTTCCCCTGGCCCCTTTTATATCTCCCAGATCAGAGGCCGTCGGGAGCGAAACGATTGCACGATCGTGCGCAAATCGCGTATACAGCGAGTTTTTCAACAGCCTGACAGGACGCTGCGGTTACTTGACCCAGTAGTACCAGATCAGGCCGATGACCAGCACGGCCGCGAATATCGCCCAGCCGCTGGCGCCGCCCGCAGGCAGGCTGTCGATCTGGCCGACAACGCTTGCCACTTCGGCGTCGGTCATGGCGCCTACCCGCGCCTGCGCCGCGGTGGGGCTGATGCCCAGGGTTTGCAGCTGATTGCGCATCTCGCTGCGGCCGACGAAATCGCGCAGCTTGTCGCGCGCTCCCTGAACCTGCACTGCGGCAACCACCTCATTGGTGCCGACCATGCCGGCGTAAGTACCAAACGGGAATGCGCCCATGCAGACAATCAACATGCGGCAGACATAGCGGACGAAAATGTTTTTCATCGAAATCCCCTTTATGTTGGAGTGGAAGTTTGCGCCGAGCCTGATCCCGAACCGATCCTTGCCCGTGCAGCCGACAATGTAGACCTTGCGCGGGAGCCGAGTCAAGCCCAGACCGGGATCAGGTCTTTGCCTTCGCTTTCTTGGCGTTCTTGGCCTTGGGCGTGGCGCCGATGCGCGCGTCCATT
>DAIRFM010000249.1:0-3618 GCA_036795025.1 Burkholderiales bacterium
TGGCGCCAGATCGTTGGACGGCTCGATGCAAGGGGGCATCTTTCTGTAATGCCAACAGGTCGGCGACGAACATTCCGAGCGCGTGCAGGATTGCAAACATCACTCTCAATGATGCGATGATTCTGCCTTATGATGCGACTCTAGGTCGGATGTGATTTTCGGAAAGGACAGATGGCCACCATCATGGTCGACGATCGCAGCGCCCAGGCAACGCCCACGGCCGCTCCGCAATCCAACGACCGCAAGGCGCTCGAAGGCAAACGCGGGACCGCACGATTGCGGCCCGTGAGATGACGCAAATGCGTTACAATGTGACCGTAGGCAGGTTCAAAATGACCAGTGGTGAAATGAGCCGTAATCTTCGCAATTCCCAGCGCCGGCCGCTCTTGGCGGCCGTGCTCGCCATCGGCCTGCTGCTGCCCGTTCTGGCCTTGGCGCAAACGCCGCCGGCGGCGCCCACCGCCGCCGCGCCTGCGGTCACGCCGGCATCGGCCGCCTCGGCGTCTCCGCTCGCAGCGCCGCCGGCCGCGCTGGCGCCGGGCTCCGAAGTCCTGCTCAAGCTGCCGCGCGATCTGTCGGCCTGGGGCATGTTCATGGCGGCCGACATCGTGGTCAAAGCGGTGATGATCGGGCTTGCCTTCGCCTCGGTGCTGACCTGGACGATCTGGTTCGCCAAGGCGATCGAGTTGATGATCGCGCGCCGCCGCCTACGCGCGGCGGTCGACGCGCTCAACGAGGCGCGCTCCTGGGGCGAGGTGACCTTGCGCCTGCAAGGACGCAACGACGGCGCGGCCGCGCTGGTCCGCGCCGCCGACACCGAATTGCGGCTGTCGGCCGACGCCCTGTCGGCGTCCGGCGTGAAGGAGCGCATCGCCTCGCGGCTGGAGCGTCTGGAGGCCGCCGCCGGCCGGCAGATGATCCGCGGCACCGGCATTCTCGCCACCGTCGGCGCCACCGCCCCGTTCGTCGGATTGTTCGGCACGGTGTGGGGCATCATGAACAGCTTCATCGGCATCTCGAAGTCGCACACGACCAATCTGGCGGTGGTGGCGCCCGGCATCGCCGAGGCGCTGCTCGCCACCGCGCTCGGCCTAGTGGCGGCGATCCCGGCGGTGGTGATGTACAATGTGTTCTCGCGCTGGATCGCGGGCTATCGCGCGCTGCATGCCGATGCCTCAGCCGAAATCCTGCGTATCGTCAGCCGCGATCTCGATCGCGGCACCTTCGATCATCGCCCGGCGGAACGCCGCCGGACGGCGACGGCAGCCGAGTGATCTTGCGATGAGTGTGCGTCTCAACCACGGCGACGAGGAACTCAGCGAAATCCACGAGATCAACGTCACGCCGTTCATCGATGTGATTCTCGTGCTGCTGATCATTTTCATGATCGCGGCGCCGCTGGCGACCGTGGATATTTCCGTCGACTTGCCGGCCGCCAATGCCGAGCACAGCGTGAGTCCCGACAAGCCGCTATTCCTGACGCTCAAATCGGATCTGAGCCTGTCGCTCGACAACGCGCCGGTGAACCGGGGCGCGCTCTCGGCCGCGCTGGACCAGGCGACCGCCGGCGACAAGCAGCAGCGCCTGTTCCTGCGCGCCGACAAGACCGTGCCCTATGGCGAGCTTATGACGCTGATGAACGAGTTGCGCACGGCCGGCTATCTGCATGTGGCGCTGGTCGGGCTCGAAGCCGAGAAGCTGTCGCAATGACCATCGCGCGCATATCGCTCACGCGCCGCTGGCCGGAACCGCTGCGCTGGGGTGCCTGTTTTGCGCTGGCGCTGTCGTTCCATGCCGCCGGCGCCGCGGCACTGCTGGCGCGCTGGAGCGAGGATTCCGACCTGGTGGCGAATGCGCCGGTGATTATGATTGATCTCGCGCCGGTGCCGGTGGCGCCCGACATCACGCCGAACGAATTGCCGCACGATCATGTGCTCAGCCGCGCCGAGGAGCCGGAGCCCGAACCGGAGAAGCCGGTCGAAAAAATCGAGATGACGCCCGATCCGGCGCCGCAGCCCGAGCTTGCGGTAACCCCGCCGCCGAAGCCGATCGAAAAGCCGAAGGAAAAAAAGCCGAAGCAGAAGCGTGGGAGTGTGGCCAGCGCGCCCAGCACCGCCGAGCATCGGGCCGAGCGTGCGGCGGCGCCGATGCCGGGCGCCTCGTCGCGCGATTCCGATGCGCTGCCGAACTGGAAGTCGCAACTTGTTGCTCGGCTCGAGCGCTACAAGCGCTATCCGTCAGCAGCGCAGTCACGCGGCGAGCAAGGCGTGGCGCAACTCGCCTTCAGCATCGACCGCAGCGGCGGCGTGCACAACGCGCACATCGTGCGCAGCTCGGGCTCGAGCCTTCTCGACCGCGAGACGCTTACGCTGGTGGTGCGCGCGCAGCCGCTGCCGCCGCCACCGCCTGAAATGAGCGGCTCCCAGATCGCGATCATGGTGCCTATCCGCTACAATATGCGCTGATTTCCCCTGTAATATCGGGAATTTCGTTGAATCCCCCCAATTGGTGAGATTTTGAAATCTGACACGCGGGCAAATTCAAAGGCTTTCAGCCGAATTCCCTGCTGTGTGTACCGAAAACCTTATTCGCGTTGATGAGGCGACAGAATCGCCTACGCTCGCGCAATGATCGGGCTGCTGTGTTTATTCCTTGATCTCTTGGCTGCGCCATTCAAGTCGAAGAGCCGGCTTGAAGCTGAGAATGCGGTGCTCCGACATCAGTTGATCGTTCTGCGGCGTAAGGTGCAGGGCCGGCTCCGGCTCACAGACAACGATCGCTGGTTCTTTATCCAACTGTATCGCTGGTATCCGTCGATCTTGCAGGTCCTCACGATTATCCGTCCCGAGACGCTCGTGCGTTGGCATCGGGCCGGCTTTCGCTGCTACTGGCGCTGGAAGTCGCGCCCACTGGGAGGGCGACCGCAGATCAAGACGGACCTCCGCGCGCTGATCCGGCAGATGAGTATCGAGAACCCGCTTTGGGGGGCGCCGCGCATCCACGGCGAGCTGCTCAAGCTCGGGTTTGAGGTCGCGCAGTCGAGCGTCGCCAAGTACATGGTCAAGCGGCATGGACCGCCAAGCCAAGGATGGCGCACTTTCCTGCGCAATCATGCGCCAGATATCGCCGCCATGGACTTGTTCGTTGTCCCGACCATTGGCTTCGATCTGCTCTATGCCTTCGTCATCATTCGACTAGACCGCAGAGACCTCGTCGGGATCAACGTCACAACAAATCAAACGGCAGAATGGATCGCACGCCAGCTGACCGAGGCATTCCCTTGGAATGAGGCCCCGCTTTACGTCATCCGCGATCGGGATCGGATCTACGGCACCATCGTCACACGCCGATTGCGCGCCATGGGCGTCCGGGATAGGCCTACTCCACCGGCCTCGCCTTGGCAGAATGGTTTCGCTGAACGGTTGATTGGATCAATCCGGCGCGAGTGCGTGGATCACATCGTCGTCTTGGGCGAGGCGCATCTGCGGCGGATTCTGCGATCCTACGCACGCTATTACAACGACATCAGAACGCACCGGTCATTGGATAAAGATGCGCCGGTCTCTCGCCCGGTTCAGTGGACCGGAAGCATCAAATCGCACCCCATCCTTGGCGGAC
>DAIRFM010000032.1:0-8784 GCA_036795025.1 Burkholderiales bacterium
TGGCTGAAGATCCACGCGCAGTCAGCACACGTCTAAATCCGGAGGAGCCGCGCCTGCGCACGCTGGCGCCGCCGCATCGCTATCGAATTACTGCTCGGCCTTCACCCCGGCAGTGGTGATCACCTTCGACCACTTGGCGATCTCGTCTGCCAGGAACTTGCCCGCCTGCTCGGGGGTGTTGCCCACAGGCTCGATGCCGAGCGCATCGAATCGGCTCTTGATATCAGGCGCAGCAACTGCCTTCGCCACCTCGGCCGACATGCGGCTGACTATCGCGCGCGGGGTACCCGCAGGCGCAAGAAACAGGACCCAGGTCGCGGCTTCCAGCGCAGGACCGCCGGCCTCGGCCATGGTAGGCACCTCAGCCGCGCCGGCGATGCGCTTGTTGGAGAACATTGCGAGTGCCTTGATCTTGCCGCCGCGCACGTGCGGCATCAGCGCGCTCGGAGTGTCGACCAGGATCTGGAGGTTGCCGCCCATCAGATCCTGCAATGCGCCCGCCGTGCCTTTGTACGGAATGTGCACCATGTCGACCCCGACTGTCTGCTTGAACAGCTCCGTCGTCAGGTGCGCCGCGGCGCCGATGCCGGAGGAACCGAAGGAGATCTTGCCCGGATTGGCCTTGGCATAGGCGATCAGTTCCTTCACGTCCTTGGCCGGGAAATTGTTGTTGGCGGTCATGATCAGCGGTGCGATGGCCGCGAGCGATACCGGAGCGAAGCTCTTCACCGGATCGTAGGGAAGCTTGCCCGCGTAGAGCGTGGCGTTGGCGGCGTGCGCGGCGATCACGGTGAGGAAAGTGTAGCCGTCTGGCGCCGACTTCGCCACCAGATCGGCGCCGAGGATGGAGTTGGCGCCGGGCTTATTCTCGACCACGATGTTCCAGCCGGTCTGCTCCTGTACCCTCTGCGTGACAACACGCGTCACATTGTCGGTAATTCCCCCGGGGGTGTAGGGAACGATCCACTTGATCGGCTTCGACGGGTAAGTCTGGGCCGGGACGCCCACCGTCCACGCGAGCGCAGCCGCAACGGCTGCCAGTCTGAGCAAATTCAACATGTCTCCTCCTAATGTCGTCAGTTACGTTTCAATGCAGAAATACTAGCACGCTTAGAGCGCCGGCCGGCGCAGGTGGTGCCCGGTCGCCTGCTGGTAGGCGTGCGCCGCGCGCAGCACCAGGTCGTCGCGGTGCATCGGGCCTACCAGGTGCAGGCCGATGGGCAAGCCGTCTTCGGAAAAGCCGCAGGGCACGGACATCGCCGGCTGCTGCGTCAGATTGAAGGGGAAGGAGAACGGCGTCCACCAGGTCCAGTCCTCCTCGCCTGCGGGGCGCTGCGGCGCGATCACGCCGGCGGCGAAAGCCGGGATCGCGGTCGCGGGCGTGAGCAGCAGGTCGTATTTCTGGTGGAAGCGCTTCATCTGCTCGCCCAGCGCCCCGCGCGCATTGACCGCATCGAGGTACTGAGCCAGCGTGTGCTGCGAGCCGCTGGCGCAGGCTTGCTGCAGGCCCGGATCGAGCAGCGCAAACTTTTCCTTCGGCATCTTGCGCAGGAGGTTATATGCGCCCGAGGTCCAGTGCACCCAGAAGATTTCGCGGCAGTCGGCAAAGCCGGGATCGACCTCGTCCACCACCGCGCCCATATCGGAGAACGCCCTGGCCGCGTCGGCCACGCGTGCTTCGACCTCCGCCTGCACGTGCTTCACGTACCCCAGCCGCGGGCTGTAGGCGATGCGCAGGCCCTTCACCCCCGCATCCAGCCCCTGGGTCCAGTCGATGCCGGCGTAGGGCAGCGCAGTCCAGTCGCGCGGGTCGGGCTGAGCCAGCACGTTCAGCATCAGCGCGCAGTCGGCGGCCGTGCGCGCCATCGGGCCCACGTGCGCCACCGTGCCGAACGGCGAAAGCGGCCAGGCCGGCACGCGGCCGAAGCTCGGCTTGATGCCGGAGACGCCGGCAAACGCGCAGGGGATGCGGATCGAGCCGCCGCCATCGGTACCCACCGCAAGGGGGCCCATGCCGGCGGCGACCTGCGCCGAGCCGCCGCCGCTCGAGCCGCCGGGCGTGCAGTCGGTGTTCCAGGGATTGCGCGTGATGCCGGTGAGCGCGCTGTCGGTCACGCCTTTCCAGCCGAATTCGGGCGTACAGGTCTTGCCCAGCAGCACCGCACCGTTCTCGCGCAAGCGCGCCGTGGCCGGGCCGTCTTCGAGCCACGGCCCGTCCCGATCGACGGTTTTGGAGCCGCGCAGCGTGGGCCAGCCACGGGTGAGGATCAGGTCCTTGATCGAGGCCGGCACGCCGTCCACGCAGCCGAGCGGCGCACTTTTCATCCAGCGCGCTTCAGAGGCGCGCGCCGAGGCGAGCGCGCCTGCCTCGTCGATGAGACAGAAGGCGTTGAGCCTGGGGTTGAGTTCGCGCACGCGCGCGAGCACCGCCTGCGTCACCTCGACCGGCGACAACTGCTTTGCGCGATAGCGGCGCACCAGTTCGGTGGCGGAAGTGTAGGCGAGTTCTGCGCTCATCGTGTGCCCTTTATCCCGGTGTCACCCCGGTTCCGGCAAGAAAATCGGTTCACCGCGGAAATCTGTTTGCGCCGAACCGAGGTCGCGTTTCAGGCGGCGCGCTTGAGCGCGGCACCGAGCGTGCCCACCATCTGGTCGATGTGATGCTTCTCGACGATAAGCGGCGGCGACAAGGCCAGCGTATCGCCCGCCGGACGCACCAGCACGCCGTTGGCGTAGCAATCGACGAAGGCGTCAAACGCGCGCGCACCGACTTTGCCCGGGCGCGCGGCCACCTCGATCACGCCGATGAGCCCCAGATTGCGGATGTCGATCACGTTGGGCAATCCTTTCAGCGAATGCAGCGCCTGTTCGAAATACGGCGCGATGGCGGCGGCGCGCTCGAACAGGCCTTCCTCGCGGTAAAGATCGATGGTGGCGCTCGCCGCAGCCGCGGCGAGCGGATGGCCGGAGTAGGTGTAGCCGTGGAACAACTCGATGGCAGGCTCCGGCCCCTGCATGAAGGCATCGTAGACCTCGTTCTTCACTATCACCCCGCCCATGGGAACGACGCCGCTGGTCACGCCCTTGGCGAAGGTCATGAGGTCGGGCGTGACGCCAAAATAATCGGCGCCGAAAGGTTTGCCCAGCCTGCCGAAACCGGTGATGACCTCGTCGAAAATCAGCAGCAGTCCGTGCTTGTCGCAGATCGCGCGCAGGCGCTCGAGATAGCCCTTGGGCGGGATCAGCCCGCCGGTGGAGCCGGCCACCGGCTCGACGATGACCGCGGCGATGTTGGAAGCGTCGTGCAGCGGGATGATGCGCTGCTCCAGTTCGTCGGCGAAATGCGCGCCCCATTCGGGCTGGCCGCGCGAGTAGGCCTGGTGCTCGATGTCCCAGGTGTGGCGCAGATGGTCCACTCGCGGCAGCAGGTTGCCGAAGGTCTTGCGGTTGCTGCTCATGCCGCCCACGGAGATGCCGCCGAAGCCGGTGCCGTGATAGCCGCGCTCGCGGCCGATCAATATCGTGCGCTGGCCCTCGCCGCGGGCGCGGTGATAAGCAAGCGCGATCTTGAGCGCGCTATCCACCGCCTCGGAGCCGGAGTTGGCGAAGAACACGTGGCCGAAGCCGGCCGGCGCGAGCGCGGCGATCTTCTGCGCCGCCTCGAACGCCTTCGGATGCCCCATCTGGAAGGTGGGCGCGAAGTCGAGCAGGTCGAGCTGGGCCTTCACCGCGTTGATGATCTTCTCGCGCCCGTGACCGGCATTGACGCACCACAGGCCCGCCGTGCCATCGAGCACCTTGTGCCCGTCGTGCGCCGTGTAATGCATGTCCTTCGCGCCCACGAGCAGGCGCGGCGAGCGCTTGAACTGGCGGTTGGCCGAGAACGGCATCCAGAAGGCGGAGAGGTCTATGCCCAGTTCGGTTTCGATGGTGCCCATGATGTGCCTTTCTATAGAAGCGGTTGCAAAATAAGGGAATGCAGTCCCTCATACTTCTCTAAGCCAGAGTCCGTTTCAGTCATTCTGGAACAGACCCCTAATTGTGGCGACTGAAATCGCGTCCCTCGTTGCTGCAGAGTTGCAATGTTGCGCGAACGAAAAACCCGTCCGCGCGGATCGCCAATTGCGCACGGACGAAAGGCCGTCCGCACGCAATCGGCGATCTTGTATAAAGACAACCCCAGGCGGTTGTTGCTTTTATCCATAACCGTGGTTTTGGTACGGATGGTGTTTATCCGTACCAAAACCACGGTTGGCGCGCGTAGCGCGCACGTTTTGGCAATGCTTGTAGAACGCGTCTTGCTCACTTTAGAGCGAACTCTTATTTTGCGGCGCGGTCGAGGAAACCGGCGAGCGCCTGGTTGAACGCGTCCGGCTGCTCCAGGTTGGAAAGATGCGCCGCGGAGGCAATGACTACCAGCTTCGAGCCCGGCAGCGCCTGGTGTATTTCCTCGGCCATCGCTACCGGCGTGCCGGGATCGTCCTTGCCCACGATGACGACGGCGGGGCAGCGGATTTCCTTCAAGCGCGCGGTCAGATTCATTTTCGGGATGGCGTGGCTGCAGCCGATGTAGCCCGGCGCCGGCGTGGTGCGAATCATGGCCGCCACTTTTTCCACGACTTCCGGGTGCGTTTTCCTGAACGGCTCGGTGAACCAGCGCTCCAGCGTCGGCGCGACCAGCGGCTCCATGCCCCGGGTCTCGACGGTCTTGATGCGCTCCACCCACAGGCCCGCGGCCTCGGCGGGGTAGCGGCTGGTGGTGTCGCACAATGCCAGGCTTCTGAAACTGCCCGGGTACTTGAGCGCGTAGGTCTGGCCTATCATCCCGCCCATCGACAAGCCGACGAAGTGGGTGGCCTTCACGCCCAGCGCCTGCAGCAGGCCGTGCAGATCGTCAGCCAGCAGTTCCAGCGTATAGGCGCCGGCAGGCGCGCTGCTCTCGCCGTGGCCGCGGGTGTCGTAGCGCAGCACCTTGTAGCGCTTCGACAGGCGCTTCGCTTCCTCGTCCCACATGTGCAGATTGCAGGCGAGGGAATGGCTCAGGGTGAGCCAGGGGCCTTCGCCCTCGACGGTGTAGTTGATGTCGATACCGTTGGCGTTGATTTTCATGTCGGTTCCCTGTGTCGTGATTCGATGTCATTCCGAGATGCGAGGCGACGCGATGACAGTTGCGGAAGTTGCAACTGTCATTTTGCCAGACGCCGGCGTTTTGCGCCGCCCGCGCTCTTCACCTGCGCCGGGCGCGGCGCGAATATCGCGAATGTTCCCAGCGCCTGAGCGACCTGCAGTCGGTCTACGCTGATATGCGATTCGAGCACGGCGATGCGGCTTCCGCGATGCACCAGCCGGGTGCGGCAGCGGATCTTGCCTTTGATCACGGGTTGCAGGAAGTGGATCTTGATTTCGATGGTGGCGCAGTTCTCCCCCGGCTCGAGCGTGGTATACAGCGCCGCGCCCATGACGGTATCGACCATGGAGAACAACGCGCCGCCATGGACAACGCCATTCGGATTCAGCAGTTCGGGACGCACTTCGAGAGCGGCGGTGCAGGTGCCGCTGCCGCGCCGGCCGAGGCGTAGCGTAAAGCCGACCAGCTGTGCAAAAGGATTCTTCACTAGTGTTTCCTCGGCGTCCGGCTAAAGTCTTTTTCAGCCCCTCATCCGCGCGATGCGGATGACCTCGGGTATGTGGCGCAGGCCGCGCATGATGCGCGCGAGGTGCAGGCGGTCGGTGACCTGCAGCGTGAACTGCATGCCGGTATAGACGCTGTGGTCCTCGTCCATGCCGACATTGTCGATATTGGAGCCGTGCTCGGCAATCGCCGCCGCCACCTTCGCCAGCACGCCGCGCTGGTTTACCACCGTCACGCGGATGCTGACGTCGAACATGCGCCCGACCTCCGGCGCCCATTCCACGTCGAGCCACTTGTCCGGATCGGTGCGCGACTTGGCCGCAGTCGGGCAGTCGTGAGTGTGGACCACCATGCCCTGGCCCTTCTTTATGAAGCCGATGATGGCGTCGCCGGGAATCGGGCGGCAGCATTTGGCGAACTGCACCGCCATGCCCTCGGAGCCGCGGATCACAATCGGTCCGGTCTTGCCTTCCGGCTGCATCTGCTCGGAGGCGGCCAGCAGCTTTCTCGCCACCACGGCCGCGAGGCGCTTGCCCAGGCCGATGTCGGCGAACACCTCCTGGCGCGATTTGGCGCCGGCGTCGCGCAGCAGTTTTTCCCACTGCTCGGCGCCGACCTCGGTGAGGTCCGTCTTCAGCGCGCGCAGCGCCTGATTCAGCAGCTTTTCCCCCAGTTCGGTCGATTCCTCGTAGTGCATGGTCTTGAGGAAATGCCGGATGTGCGAACGCGCCTTGCCGGTCTTGACGAAGTTGAGCCAGCCCGGATTGGGGTTGGCATGCGGCGCGGTGATGACCTCGACGCGGTCGCCGTTCTTGAGCTCGGTCCGAAGCGGCACCAGCTCGTAATTGATTTTGGTGGCGACGCAGCGGTTGCCGATGTGGGTGTGCACGGCGTAGGCGAAGTCCACTGCGGTGGCGCCTCGCGGCAGCGCCATGATTTTGCCCTTGGGCGTGAACACGTAGACTTCGTCCGGGAACAGGTCCACCTTGATGTGTTCGAGAAACTCGGCGGCATCGCCGCTTTCGCTCTGGATGTCGAGCAGGGATTGCAGCCAATTGTGCGTCTGGTGCTGCACTTCGTTGAGGCTGGCGTCGGAGGTCTTGTACAGCCAGTGCGAGGCGACACCGGCTTCGGCCACGCGATGCATGTCGCGCGTGCGGATCTGGATTTCCACCGGCGTGCCAAAGGGGCCGAACAGCGTCGTGTGCAAGGCCTGATAACCGTTCATCTTCGGAATGGCGATATAGTCCTTGAACTTGCCCGGCACGGGCTTGTACAGTCCGTGCAGCGCGCCCAGCGCGAGATAGCACGAGGGCCTGTCCTTGACCACGACGCGAAAGCCGTAGATGTCGAGCACCTGCGAGAACGACAGATTCTTTTCAAGCATCTTCCTGTAGATGCTGTAGATCTGTTTCTCGCGCCCCGTGACCTGCGCCTCGATGCCGGCCTCGGGCAGGCGCTGCTTGATCGCTTCCAGGATCTTGCCCACCACCTGCCGGCGGTTGCCGCGCGCCGCCTTGGTCGCTTTGGCCAACACCCGGTAACGCAGCGGGTACAGGTGCGAGAAGGCGAGTTCCTGCAGCTCCTGGTACAGGTTGTTCAACCCCAGCCGGTTGGCGATGGGCGCGTAGATCTCCAGCGTTTCGCGCGCGACGCGGCGGCGCTTGGGCGGCGGCACCGCGCCGAGCGTGCGCATATTGTGCAGCCGGTCGGCAAGCTTGATCAGGATGACGCGCACGTCGCGCGCCATCGCCAGCAGCATCTTGCGGAAGTTCTCGGCCTGGGCGACCTCTTGCGACTGGAACTCGATCTTGTCCAGCTTGGACACGCCATCGACGAGCTCGGCCACCGGCTTGCCGAAGCGCCGGCTGATCTCGTCCTTGGAGACCTCGGTGTCCTCCATGACATCGTGCAACAGCGCCGCCATCAGCGCCTGCGGATCGAGGTGCCAGTCGGCGAGGATCCCGGCCACCGCGAGCGGGTGCGAGATATAGGGCTCGCCGGAATCGCGGTACTGCCCCTTATGGGCCTTGCCGCTGAAATGGTACGCCTCCTCTATGCGTCCGATGTCGGGCGATTTGAGGTAGCTGGCAAGGCTGCCGGTGAATTCAGCGAGAGCAGTCATATTTGCGCGAGCCCCCGCCGAGGGAAGAAGGCGGGGAAACCCGCCTGAGGTCTAGGTGGCGTTGCCCCGGTTGAGCATTTCCTTGCCCACTTTGCCGGCGGCGATCTCGCGCAGCGCGATCACGGTGGCCTTGTCCTTGTCCGGCTCGACCAGGGGCGTGGCTCCGTTGGTCAGTTGGCGCGCGCGGTAAGTCGCAGCGAGCGTCAGTTCGAAACGATTGGGGATCAGCTTCATGCAGTCGTCAACGGTGATGCGGGCCATGTTGTTCCTTGGTTGATAGGCTGTCACAACGTCTTGCGACAGCCCCTGGTTTAGGGGAACACGGAAGGATGTTTCCCCTCGAATCGTTCCCAATTTAAAACTTGAATACATCGGGATAGCGCTCGAGCTGGCGCGAATATACCAGCCTGGACGCACGCACGACCGCGATCAGGTCGCGACGCGCCTCCTCGAAGTCATTGTTAATAATAACATATTCAAACTCGGCTGCGTGGCTCATTTCATCGGCCGCGACCGCGAGCCGCCGCCGTATCACTTCGTCGCTGTCGTGGCCGCGCCGGCGCATGCGCCGTTCCAACTCCGTGATCGAGGGCGGCAGGATGAATATGCCGACCGTGTCGGCAAACATCCGGCGCACCTGCTGCGCTCCCTGCCAGTCGATTTCGAGCAGGATGTCGCGCCCGGCCGCGCGTTGCGCGCGAATCCAGGCCTGGGAAGTGCCATAGTGATTGCCGTGCACTTCGGCGCTTTCCAGGAACTCGCCGCGCTCGAGCATGCCCATGAAACTCGCCTTGTCGACGAAGTGATAGTCTCGGCCATCGACCTCGCCCGGGCGCGGGGCACGCGTGGTGCAGGACACCGACAGGTGAATATTCTTGTCCTCCTCCAGCAGCTTGGCCGTGAGTGTCGATTTCCCCGCGCCGGAGGGGGCGCTGATGATGAACAGGTTGCCGGTCATGGTGAACGAACGCTTTACTCGATGTTCTGTATCTGCTCGCGCATCTGCTCGATCAGGAGCTTCAGTTCG
>DAIRFM010000032.1:8884-10017 GCA_036795025.1 Burkholderiales bacterium
TTACTCGATGTTCTGTATCTGCTCGCGCATCTGCTCGATCAGGAGCTTCAGTTCGATCGCGGCCTCGGAGACCTCCCTCGACACCGACTTCGATCCCAGGGTGTTGGCCTCGCGATTGAGTTCCTGCATCAGGAAGTCCAGGCGCTTGCCTGCCGCGCCGCCGGCCTCGAGCACCCGCTTCACCTCCTGCAGGTGCGCCGCCAGCCGGTTGAGCTCCTCGGCGACGTCGACCTTGATGCCGAATACGGCGATTTCCTGGCGTATGCGCTCCTCGTCGTTGGAGGCCAGCGCCTCGCGCAGCCGCGCCGCGAGCTTTTCCTGGTAGGCGGCAATGGCCTGGGGCAGGAGCGGCGTGACCCGGTCCACCAGCGCCTGCATTTTGGCGACGCGCTCGAGGATCATGTCCCTGAGCTTCCCGCCCTCGCGCAAGCGCGTGGCGCAGAGTTCGGCCAGCGCCTCGCGCATCAGCGCGAGGCAGGGTTCGCGCAATGCGTCGGCTGCGATCGCGGCATCGCCCAGCATGCCGGGCCAGTGCAGCACTTCGCCGGTGCGCAGCGGCTGCGCTTCGGGCATGGCCGCGCGTACTTCGCGTTCAAGTTCGGCCAGTCGTTGCAGCAGCTCGGCGTTGAGCGATAGCTGTTTGCCGGCGACGGCAGCCGGCGTGAAACTGACGCGGCAGTCGAGCTTGCCGCGTCCGATTTTCGCCGCGATCAACTCGCGCAAGCCCGGCTCGAGCGAGCGCAACTCCTCGACCACGCGGAACTGGATGTCGAGAAAGCGGTTGTTGACGCTTTTCAACTCGAGAAAAAGCGAGCCCTGCGCAGTTTCGCGCACCAGTGCGGCATAGCCGGTCATACTCTGAATCATGTGAGCCCGTGCAAGTGTGATGTGGGTGCGAGAGTGTGACTCAGTGTGACTTAGTGCGCTTTACTTTGCCTGATTGCAGACCGAGAATGCTTCGGGAACCGGACGTTTTCATGATCATCATAGCAGACGCTGCGCTCACGTAATGCCGACGCAGGCCAACCAGCCGCTCGGCGACGGCTATCAACTGCAGAATTACCGCATCCGCAAGGTGCTTTCGTGCGGCGGCTTTTCCATCGTCTATCTCGCCCACGACGAGAACGACGTGC
>DAIRFM010000033.1:0-9992 GCA_036795025.1 Burkholderiales bacterium
CGCCAGCGCAGCAGGCTCTCGGCCCCCATGATCTGGCCGAGGCGCAGGTCGTACTGCGGCTGGAACACGAGCTCGAGCGCGTCCTCGGCCACCGCTGTGCGCAGCTGGTTTTCGTATAGCAGCCGCGATGCCTCCGGATTTTCCTGGCCTTCCGCGTAGACGGAAATGCGGCCGGTGAGCCCGCGCGCGATGACGCAAGCGCTCTTGGCGCGCTGCAGCAGCAATTCCGCCGCATCGCCGTCCGCCGGGCACATCGCGATGCCGATCGCGGGGCCGGCAAAGATCTCCTCTTCACCGATCCAGAACGGGGTGTTCAGCGCGCGCAGCGATTTCTCGGCCGCGAGCAACGCCACTGCCGGACCCTCCACGGGTGATAGCACGCAGGCGAACTCGTCGCGGCCCATGTCGCCGACAAGATCGTCAGGGCGGAGTACCTCGGCCCGAAGCGTCGCGGCAACGCGGGCGCGCACCGCATCGCCGACGTGGTAACCCCATACGGCGTCGATCCGGTCGATCACGCCGCATTCGATGAGGAGCACTGCCAGATTCCTGCCCCCGGCACGCCGTTCCTCGATGCGGGCGCGCAGCGCCTCGAGAAACGGGATTGCGTCGGCAGCAGGCGCGCCGCGCGCCGCTGCCGCGGGCTCGACGGAGCCCGCCCCGCTCACAGGAACAGCTCTCGCGGGTCGATCTTCACGGTGTCGTACTCCAGCGCGCGCTGGATGCGGTAGGGCTCGCCGGGCCTGACCTTCGGTTCCTTCATCAGGTCGAGCATCTTGTACGGTATGAGCGGGTGGCCATGCGCGTCCCTCACCACCATGATGCGTGGTTGCAGCCGGCGCACCATGTTCTGGGCAAGTACGATCGCGACCTCGCCGCTGTTGAGCTCGACCACGCTTCCCACAGGGAACACGCCGATGCACTGTATGAACTGCTCGACCAGCGCAGGGTGAAACTGCTTCCCGCGCCCCTTGTAGATGATGTTGAGCGCGTTCGAAGGCGACAAGTTCTCCCCGAACGGCGGCGGCGCCGTGAGCGTGTCGAACGTATCCACGATTCCCGCGATCAAGCCGAACAGGGCAATTCCCCCGCCGCGCAGTCCGCGCGGATAGCCGCTGCCGTCGAAACGCTCGTGGTGAAGCGACGCCAGCCCGGTAAGCTCCGGGGGCAGGCCGGGCGTGTTGCTGAGAATCTCGACGGAGTAATCGACATGCGTGCGGTAGAGCTCGATCTCCGCGGCGTTCACGGGTCCGTTCGTGGCGAGCGCGGTGGGCAGCTTGAGCTTGCCCACGTCCTGGAGCAGTCCCAGCATGCCGAGGATTTCCAGGCGGTCCTGCGGCAACTGGAGGAAGCGCCCGAAGAGCGTCATCATGACCGAAATCTCGGCGGCCCGGCTGAGGGTCGAGCCGCTTTTCTCCTGCAGCTTGATCAGCAGCGCCATGGCGTCCGGATTGCGCACCACGCTTTCGGTGATCTGCGCGGCCGCCTCGCGCGAGTGGGCGCTGTCGACCGCGTTGCCGACTTCGACCGCGCGCGAAAGCTCTTCCACCACGGCCGTCGTCTTCTTATACGCCAATTGGGCCCTGGGCAATTCAACTTCGACGCTCGCGGCCTCCTTGTAGACCGTGGTGCCCCGTACTTTCGCAATCTCCTCCGCGCTGACCTTGTCAACTTCCGACAAGTCCTCTTTCTCCGGGTCGACGAAGACGTGCTTGCAGTATTTTTTCAGGACGTCGATCTGCTTTTCGGATTTCACGACAAAGCCCTGGAATACGAAAGGCGTTTCCGTCCACGGCCGGTCGAGCTTCGAGACGTACATGCCGAAAGTCAGTTCCTCGACGGGAATTTCCCTAAGCGCCATGCCCTTGCCTGAGTGGGTATTTCGATGTTGATGGAATGGGCATTCTGAATCGATCCAATTGTACCGCGAACATCGGGTTTAGGCGCGGCTTCAAGGACCGTTTTAGCGCGCGGCCGGCGCGTCCGCCGCTCGCACGCGTGCGCGGTCTACGCCGGCTCAGGTCCGCTGCGCCCGCGGCGGTTCAGCCCAGTTCGCGGCCCATCACCCGTTCAAGGCCGGCGCTGTTCAGGACGCGGATGAATTTCTGCTGCACGCCGATCATTCCTTCCTCCTGGAATTTGGACAAAGTGCGGCTGACGGTCTCCAGTTTCAGGCCGAGGTAGCTGCCTATCTCCTCGCGCGTCATGCGCAGGTTGAATTCCGACGGCGAGTAGCCGCGCGCAGCGAAGCGCTGCGACAGATTGAGCAGGAACATCGCCAGGCGTTCCTCGGCATTCATGCTGCCCAGCAGCAGCATCACGCCGTGTTCGCGCACGATTTCACGGCTCATCATCTTGTGGAACTGGCGCTGCAGGCTGGGAATTTCGTGCGCCAGCTCCTGCAACCTGGCAAAGGGAATGGCGCAGACGTCGCTGTCCTCCAGGGCGATGGTATTGCAGGTGTGCCGCTCCGGCCCGATGCCGTCCATGCCCAGGACCTCGCCTGTCATGGAGAACCCGGTCACCTGGTTGCGGCCATTCTCGAGCAGCGCTGTGGACTTGAAGAAGCCGTTGCGCACGGCATAGAGGGAGGTGAAGCGGTCGCCGGTGCGGTACAGGCTTTCGCCGCGGCGCACCCGCGAGCGATTGAACACCAGGCGGTCGGCGACGTCCATCTCGGAGCGGGTCAGGCCGCAGCAGGGCAGGCACAGCTCGCGCAGGTTGCAGGTCGAGCACATGGTCCTGCACTGCGCGATCTTGCCCGACCTGGGGGCAGTTGCGGAATCGATCGGCACGCGGCGCCGGGTGGGGATAATCCGTACTGAGGTGTTGGTTGTCATAATGCTCTCCAGTCAGCTGACAGCCCAAGTCGGCGCCGACTACTGAGTATTGCGTAATTGCATGACAACTAGTGCTGCAGCATCGTGATTCCCGCAGGCCAAGCATGCGCCCGCGAAAGCAGGGGCGGCAATCCAGCCACCGGTCAGCAATACCGGGGCGCTTACACAGGATACACTTCCGGCAAAAGCGCGCACAAAACCATGCAATCTGCCGCGGGCGAAGGTAGACTTGCCTGGTGGAACACATCCGGTTCAGAGGTTAGCATTCCCGCAAATTCCGACAACAGACCTGTTGTGCCCGGTCCGGGCATGCGGCCAAAGTTCGTCGATATCGCGAGCCATGCTTCAACCGCATTCGCGGTGCTCGCACTCGGCATCGTCCTGTCCGCCGCGGCTGCGTACTGGACCGCAAACCAGGTGCAGCGCGAGGTCAGGCTCAAATTCGAAAGCGCCGTCAAGCAAGCGCACGCCGCCGTCGACTCGCGTATCCGCGCGTATTCCGACGTCCTGCTCGGGGTCAGGGGACTGTTCATCGCATCGAATTCGCTTAGCCGGGACAAATTCAGGGACTATGTCGACAGCCTGGATCTGAACCGCCGCTATCCGGGCATCCTGGCGGTCAACTATGCGCATCGCATCACTGCCGGGCAGAAGCCGGCCTTTGAAGCGGCAGTGCGCAACGACAGCAGCGCCGATCCGCGCGGATACCCGGGCTTTGCAGTCAAGCCGGCGGGGGACAGGGCTGAGTACGTCGTCGTGCAATATATCGAGCCGATGGCGGGAAACGAGGGAGCGTTCGGGCTCGATCAGCTTGCCGAACCGGTGCGTCTTGCCGCGCTCGAGCGTACGCGCGACTCGGGCCGGATCACGGCCACCGGAACCATCGCGCTGGCGTTCGATCCGCGCAAGCACCCGGGATTCGCGATACGCCTGCCGCTGTATCGAAAAGGCATGCCGCTCGCCACCGTGGCGCAGCGCCGCGAAGCTTTCAGCGGCATGGTGAGCGCGCTGTTCATCGTGATCGACCTGATGCGCGGGGTGATGAGCGAGCCATTCCTGCAAACGGTCCGCGTGCGCATCCACGACGCCGGTTTTGCGGACAGTCCGCAGGGGGCGCAGCCGCCGGCGGCCGAAAACCTGATGTTCGACAGCGACCGCCTGCTCCCGGCTCAGTCCTCGCGCGAGGCCGCCGGCGAGGACGAGCTTGCGGGCCTGACCAGCGTGTCCGGCCTGGACGTGGGCGGGCGCCGCTGGAATCTGTATTTCAGCGCACGCCAGGAATTTGCCTCCTTCTCCGACCGCTGGCTGCCGTCGGCCGTGATGCTCGGCGGGGTCATCATCAGCCTGCTGCTGTTCGGGCTGATACGCTCGCTCGCGAGCGTGGGCGGGCGCGCGCTGGCGCTCGCCGCAAGCATCACCGAGGACCTGCGTCGGAGCGAGGTGAACCTGGCCGAGGCGCAGCGCACGACGCAGGAACTGATCGAGGCGCTGCCAAATCCTATATTCTTCAAGCGCATCGACGGCCGCTACCTCGGGGTAAACAAGGCATGGGAGCGCTATTTTGGCCTGGCGCGCGAGGCGTTCCTGGGCAAGACGGTGTACGACCTCTACCCCAACCACCCGGAAGTTGCGCAGCGGCTGGACGCGCAGGATCAGGTGCTGTGGGAGCACCCCGGAACCCAGGTCTACGAGACATCCATCACCACCCCCGATGGACAGCAGCACGATACGATTTACTACAAGGCCACTCTTACGCACGCCGACGGCAGCGTCGCGGGCCTGATCGGCATCATCATCGACATCACCGAGCGCAAACGGGCGGAGGAGGCGCTGCGCGAGAGCGAGGCGCGCTTTCGCAGCCTGACCGAGATATCCTCCGACTTCTACTGGGAAAGCGATGCCGAACACCGACTCACGCAGCGCAGCGCGGCCGGCAAGTCGAGTGCGGTGGCGGTGTTCCGCCGGCCTACGCAAATCGGCGAGCGCCGCTGGGAGATCCCGTGTCATTCGCCGGACGAAGCAGGCTGGCAGGCGCACCGGGCGGTGCTCCACGCCCACCGGCCGTTCCGCGATTTCGAGTTCTCGCGCCTCGGCGCCGATGGCACCGAGCACTATCTCTCGATCAGCGGCGACCCGGTGTTCGATGCCTCCGGGGCGTTCAAAGGCTACCGCGGCGTCGGCACCGACATTACCGAGCGCAAGCGGGCGGAGCAGGCATTGGTCGAAAGCGAGACCAGATACCGCTCGATGATCGCGGCGATGGCGGAAGGCGTCGTGGTGCGGGACCAGAATGCCAGGATTGCCAACTGCAACGCGAGCGCGGAGCGAATCCTCGGCCGCACGCTGAATCAAATGAAGGGAAGCAGCTATTTCGACCCCAGCTGGCAGGCGTTTGGCGAAGACGGTTTGCCGTTCCCGAATGACCAGCGCCCGGCCCATACGGCGCTGCGCACCGGGCAGGCGCAATCCAATGTGGTGATGGGATTGCGCAAGGAGGACGGCAGCGTGCTCTGGCTTTCGATGAATGCGCGACCGCTGTTCGGGGAATCGGATATGGCGCCCTCCGGCGTTCTGACCACGATCACCGACATCACCCTGCGCAAACAGGCGGAACTGCGGCAGGGCATGGAACATAACGTGACCCGCTTGTTGTCCGAATCGGAGACGCCGGAAGAGGTGATGCCGAAGATCATCCGGACGATCTGTGAAGCGCTCGGATTTGCGTGCGGTGCGCGCATGCTCCGGGACGAAGACGGGCGGGTGATAAGGTGCGCCGAGACCTGGAGCGTGCCCTCTGCCGAGGTCATGGAATTTGTCGCGGCCAGTCGCCAGCCCATGTACCCGGACCGGACGGCGGGCGGTCTGATCAGGCGCGTTTGGGCCAGCGGCGAGCCCGTATGGATCACGGATGTGGTCGAGGACGCGAGCTTCCGGCGCGCGCCTCTCGCGGCGGCGGCGGGGTTGCACGGGGCGTTTGCGTTCCCGATCGTGTTTGGCAATGACGTCCTCGGCGTGATGGAGTTTTTCAGCCGCGCGAGCCGCCCGCCCGAGGAGGTGCTGCTGCAGAGCGCGCGCTCGATCGGCGCCCAGATCGGCCAGTTCATCGCACGCAGGCAGGCCGAAGAGCGCGTCCACCACCTCGCGCATTTTGATGAACTTACCGGGTTGCCAAACCGCAGCATGTTCAATCAGCGCCTCAACCACGCTCTGGTCCACGCGCGGCGGAATGACAAGCCGTTGGCGATTCTGTTCATCGATCTCGACCGCTTCAAGAATATCAACGACACACTCGGCCACGAAGCCGGTGACCGCGTGCTCAAGCAAGTCGCGGAACGGTTGCTCGGGTGCCTGCGCGAAGGCGATACCGTCGGCCGCCTCGGCGGGGACGAGTTTGTGGTGCTGATCGAGGAATTGGCCCAGCCCATGCATGTTGCGGCGGTGGCGCAGAAAATCATAGCCGCTGTCGCGCAACCGGTCGTCCTCGAGGCACACGAATTCCACATTACCGCAAGCATCGGCATCAGCACCTATCCGGATGACAGCGAGGACATGCAGGGCCTGCTGAAGAACGCGGACATCTCGATGTACCGGGCGAAGGAGCAGGGTAAGAACAATTACCAGTTCTACTCGGCGCTGATGAACATCCATACCCTCGATCGCCTGGCGCTGGAATCCGGCCTGCGCCACGCCCTGGAGCGGAACGAGTTTCTGCTCCACTACCAGCCCAAGGTCGATATCGGCAGCGGGCGCATCACCGGCATGGAGGCGCTGCTGCGCTGGCAGCGACCGGGGCAGGAACTGATCCCGCCGGCGCAGTTCATCGCGCTGGCCGAGGAAACCGGCCTGATCGTGCCGATCGGCGAATGGGTACTGAGAACCGCCTGCGCCCGGAACAAGTCGTGGCGGGAGGAGGGGCTGCCGCCGTTGCGCATCGCGGTGAATCTGTCGGCACGCCAGTTCGCTCATGCAAACCTGTTGCAGGATGTGGCGCGGGCGCTGCGCGAGACCGGGCTGGATCCGGCTGCGCTGGAATTCGAGATTACCGAAAGCATGGTGATGCACGACCCCGAGCGGGCGGTGACACTGCTGACCAGGCTCAAGGCCATGGGGATACATCTTTCGATCGATGATTTCGGCACCGGCTATTCGTCGCTGAGTTATCTCAAGCGCTTCCCGATAGACAGCGTGAAAATAGACCGCTCGTTCATCCACGATATTCCGGGGGACGCCGACGATGCCGCGATTACCCGGGCGATCATCGCGATGGCGCACAGCCTGAGGCTGAAGGTGATCGCCGAAGGGGTCGAGACCGAGGAGCAACTGAGCTTCCTGCGCGAGCTCGGATGCGACGAGATGCAGGGTTACTATTTCAGCGAGCCGTTGGCGGAGGATGAATTCTTGCGCCTGCAGAAAAGCGCCGCTTCCGGCGCCGCGGCCGTGTGAGTATGCCGGCTCAGCCCGGAGGGGTTCGCGTTCGGAACGCTGTCTTCGGCAGCCTGCTACACAGCCATCACTTCGATATCGGGCTCGATCGTTTTCAGCAGATGCTCGATACTGACAAGCGTGCCCGACATCGAGCTCGGGCAGCTGCCGCACGCGCCCTGGTAATGCACGGTCAGCTTGTTGCCTTCCAGCCCGAGCACGTAAAGATCGCCGCCGTCGCCTTGCAGGTAAGGGCGAATCTGCTCATCCAGCAATCCGTTGATCATGTAGAGTCGTTGCTGATCGTCGGGGCTCAAGTCGGTTATCGCCGTCGCGGCCGCGCTGGACGCGAGTCGCTCGGATTGCTCGTTCGCTGCCGGCGCGACGCGGATCGGATCGGCGAGCTTGCGCAGCAACTCCTGCCAGTCGGCGCGGCCGTCCTGCGTGACCGTGATCCAGTGGTCGACGTAGAACACGTTGGTCACATGCTCGATGTCAAACAGCGCCGAGGCCAGCGGATCGTCCATGGCCTGCCCCGCGTTGTCGTAGGAGCGCGTGATGCCCCAGGTCAGCGGCTCCCTGAGGATGAATTTCTTCGCGTTCGGATTCGGCGTGTCTTCGATGTCGGCTATCTTGGGCATGGCGGCTTTCGTTCAGGCATCGCCGATCGGCGCGTGCATCGGGTCGTTTTCGGATTCAGTCGAGGTGTCAGCGACCGAGTGTAATGCCGCATGCAGCGTGTGCCACGGAAGGATCGCGCATTTGACGCGCGTCGGCAGATCGCGCACGCCCGCAAACACCGTGAGCCGCCCGAGATGGTGCGGTTGCTTGTCGACATCGATCTGGCCGGTCGCCATGTCGCGAAACTCCTGAATCAGCGTTTCTGCATCCTGCCGCGTCTTGCCCTTGACGCTCGCTGTCATCATCGATGCCGACGCCTTGCAGATCGCGCACGACTCGCCCTGAAACGCGATTGCAGCTATGCGCTCCCCCTCGAGATTCAATGCCACGCTGAGATGGTCGCCGCACAAGGGGTTGTGGCCTTCGGCCTTGTGGCTCGCTTGCGCCAGCGCGCCATAGTTTCGCGGCTTCCGGTTGTGATCGAGAATGACTTCCTGATACAGGGATTTCGGGTCGGCCATCAGGAGAAAACCTTTTGCACGTTGCGGATGCCCGCGACCAGCGCATCGACCTCGGCCATCGTGTTGTAGAAAGCGAACGAAGCACGCGAGGTTGCCGGCACCTTGAAGCGCTGCATTACCGGCTGGGCGCAATGATGACCGGTGCGCACCGCGACACCGTCCTGGTTCAGCAGCGTGCCGACGTCGTGCGGGTGCACGCCGTCGAGCGCGAACGACAGCACCGCGGCCTTGTCTCCGGCGGTGCCGATGATGCGCACGCCCGGCATGCGCTTGAGCTGCTCGGTCGCGTAATCGAGCAAATCGAGCTCGTGCGCGGCGATCGCGTCCATGCCGATGGCCGACAGGTAATCGATCGCCGCGCCGAGCCCGATCGCGGCCGCAATCGGCGGCGTGCCGGCCTCGAACTTCTGCGGAATCACGTTGTACGTGGTTTTCTCGAAAGTGACCGACAGGATCATGTCGCCGCCGCCCTTGAACGGCTGCATGCGCTCGAGCAGCGCAGCCTTGCCGTAGAGGATGCCAATGCCGGTCGGGCCGCACAGCTTGTGCCCCGAAAACGCGTAGAAATCGCAATCGAGATCCTGCACGTCGACTTTCATGTGCGGCACCGCCTGCGCGCCGTCCACCAGCACCGGCACGCCGCGCGCGCGCGCAAACGCGATGATCTGCTTGACCGGATTGACTGTGCCGAGCGCGTTCGAGACGTGCGCCACGCCGACGAGCCTCGTGCGCTCGTTGAACAGTTTTTCGTATTCGTCGATCAGCAGTTCGCCGGCATCGTTGATCGGCACGACGCGGATCCTTGCTCCCTTCTCTTCGGCCAGCATCTGCCAGGGCACGATGTTCGAATGGTGCTCGAGCGTGGTCAGGATGATTTCGTCGCCGGCGCCGATGAACTTGCGCCCGTAACCGTGCATCGCCAGGTTGATCGCTTCGGTCGTGCCGCTGGTGAAAATCACCTCGCGCTCCTCGCGCGCGTTGATGAAGCGCGCGAGCTTGCGCCGTGCCTCTTCGTATTCGGCGGTGGCGATCTCCGACAGGGTATGCACTGCGCGGTGTATGTTCGCGTGCTGTGCAGTCTGGTAGCGCACCAGGCGGTCGATCACCTGCTGCGGCATCTGGCTGGAGGCCGCATTGTCCAGATAGACCAGCGGCTTGCCGCCCGGCCTGAGCTTGAGGATCGGAAAATCGGCGCGGATGCGCTCGACGTCGAAGGCCGATCCGGGACGCGATTTCAGCGCGGTTTGGATTGCGGTCATGATAGTCTTGCCGCGCCGGGTGCGGCGGTTTGGGTTTGCGCCAGCACCGCCTGCTCGAGCCGGTTCCTGAGCGAGGCAACGCTGATGCGCTCGATGACCTCGGCGCCGAACGCGTACGTCAGCAGGTTGCGCGCCGCGGTATCGGAGAGGCCGCGGCTCTTGAGATAGAACACTTCATCGACATCGAGCTGGCCCACGGTCGCGCCGTGCGCGCATTTCACATCGTCGGCAAAAATCTCGAGTTGCGGTTTGGTGTCGACGCGCGCCTTGCCGCTCAGGAGCAGGTTGCGGCTCGATTGCGACGAATCGGTGCGCTGCGCGCCGGCCCG
>DAIRFM010000250.1:0-3594 GCA_036795025.1 Burkholderiales bacterium
TGGAGCACCGCCCAGAAGGTCGACACGGCGGCCGCGCCGCCGGCGAGCGCGAGGACGGCTGTTCAGAGACGCGTGGGCTTGAATGCGAAATCGGTCAGGATGCCGACGGCGGCTGCGGTCAGGCCGAGCAGAACGATCTTGCGCGTCGCGGTTAGCGGCGTGAAACCGAAACCGCTGATGAGATAGACCGCAGTGCAGAACGCGGCGATCACCGCCAGGCCCGCGAGCTTGGCCCGGCCCAGGACCAGGGCAACAATCAGCGCCGCCACGAAGGGAGCTAGGCCGCCCTGTACGGCGGGATGATTCAGTAGGTCATTCACGCGATGTCATGCCCTTGACGAAAGTTCCAGTCTACCAATGACCCCTGCTGCGGTCGATGGTTCCTCGAATCTCGTTGAGTAAACAACGGGGGAATCGCGTTTATTCCCTATTTCCGGATTGTGCTGTCAGCCGGCGTTGTTTCGCGCGGCGCGGTATCGGCAAAGGAAGGGCGTTCGGCCAGTTTCGCCGCCAGCTTCGCGAGGTTCGCGTGCAGGACGCGCCAGTCGTATGCGCCGTGGCGGAAGTCGAGATAGCCGAGCGCGACGCCGCAGGCGATATCGGCCAGGGTGAAAGCGTTGCCCGTGCACCAGGGTTTGTCGCCCAGATCCCTGGACATCACGGCCACGCCGCGCTCGATCTTGTCCATCTGGCGCTTGATCGTCGCCTCGCTTCGCTGCTTGGACGGGCGGCGGTGTTCCAGCACCACCGCCACCGCGGCGTCGAGCACGCCGTCGGCCAGAGCTTCCCAGCGTTTGACCTCGATTTTCTCGCGGTTGTTGGCGGGAATCAGGCGGCTGATCGGAGACACGCTGTCGAGGAATTCCACGATCACGCGCGAATCGAACAGGGTGCTGTCGTCCTCGAGCACCAGCACCGGCACCTTGCCCAGCGGGTTGGCATCCGGAACCCTGGATTTCTCGTCCCAGGGGTTGTCCAGTTCGAACGTGTATTCGATCTTTTTTTCGGCCAGCACGATGCGCGCCTTGCGCACAAACGGGCTGATGAGAGAACCCAGTAATTTCATCATTGTGGAGTTGCCGCGAGTCGTCTTGAGCAGGGACAATTATATCATCGACACGGCATCCCTCTGAAGCACTGGATGCCAACGGCCTGTTAACATTCACCGCATGATAAAATGAATTTTGCCGAAGAACTGTCAAAGACTGCAAAATGCCCTCACCGCTCAGCGCCCTCTCGCCCCTTGACGGGCGCTACCACAAGCAACTCGCCCCGCTCACCGCCTATTGCAGCGAGGCGGCGCTGATCCGCTATCGGGTGCGGGTCGAGATCGAATGGCTGATCGCGCTGGCAGAGGAACCGGCTGTCGCCGAGGTCCGGCCGTTTTCCGCCGCGGCGGTAGGCGAACTGCGGCAGGCGGCGGCCGGCTTCGCCGAGGCCGACGCGGCCCGCGTCAAGGAAATCGAGTCCCGCACCAACCACGACGTCAAGGCGATCGAGTACTGGCTGAAGGAACGCTTTGCCGCGCATGCCGAGCTCGCGGCCGCGGCCGAATTCATCCATTTCGCCTGCACCTCCGAGGACATCAACAATCTCGCCCACGCGCTGATGCTCACCGATGCGCGCGAGAAGGTGATGCTGCCGGCGCTCGATCAAATCATCAGCAAGCTGCGCGCGCTGGCACACGAGCTTGCGGATGCGCCCATGCTCGCGCGCACGCACGGCCAGGCGGCGACCCCCACCACCATGGGCAAGGAGATGGCCAATGTCGTCCACCGGCTGCGCCGAGCGCGCTCGCGCATCGCCGGCGTCAGCCTGACGGGCAAGATCAACGGCGCGGTGGGCAATTACAACGCGCACCTCGCCGCCTATCCCGCGTTTGATTGGGAGGGCTTCGCGCGCAAGTTCGTCGAGGCGCTGCACCTGGAGTTCAATCCCTACACCACCCAGATCGAGCCGCACGACGCGCTGGCCGAGTTGTTCGACGCTTGCGCCCGCGCCAACACCATCCTCATCGACCTGGACCGGGACATCTGGGGCTACGTCTCGCTCGGCTATTTCAAGCAGAGGGTGGTCGCCGGCGAGGTCGGTTCCTCCACCATGCCGCACAAGGTCAATCCGATCGACTTCGAAAACTCCGAGGGCAACCTGGGGCTGGCGAACGCCGTGCTGCGCCATCTGTCGGACAAGCTGCCGCTGTCGCGCTGGCAGCGCGACCTGACCGATTCGACCGTGCTGCGCAATGTGGGCGTGGCGCTCGGTTACAGCCTGCTCGGCTGCGTCTCCTGCCTCAAAGGTTTGAACAAGCTCGAGGCCAATCCGGCGGCATTGCGCGCCGACCTGGAATCGACCTGGGAAGTGCTGGCCGAGGCGGTACAGACGGTGATGCGCCGCTACGGCCTGCCCGAGCCCTACGAGCAGTTGAAGGCGCTCACCCGCGGCAAGGGCATCACGCGCGAGTCGCTGCAGCAGTTCATCGGGCAGCTCGCCATCCCCGAGGCGGAGCGGCAGCGCCTGCTCGCGCTCGCGCCCTGGACCTACATTGGCAAGGCGGCGGAACTGGCGAAACGTATTTAGAAATCGCCTCGCGCCTAGTGCGAGCGGACATCGGAAGACGTAAGAGGATACATCGAGCTGCTGCGATCGAACTTGCGCGGACGGCGGCCCGTCCGCGCGGATCGCCGATTAGGCACGGATGAAAAGCACATCCGTGCCCAATTGGCGATCTTGTATAAAGACAACCCCAAGCTTTTGTTGCTTTTATCAATAACCGTGTTTTCTATACGGATGCGCTTTTCATCCGTATAGAAAACACGGTTGGCGCGCGCAGCGCGCAACCCCGCTGCCCCGTGCGAAACTACTTAATAGACCCCTAGACTACCGCCTCCTGCTTTTCCGTCTTCGGCGGACGGATGAACTGCTGGCGCGACACGCCCAGCCATTTCACGATCGGCGCCATGACCAGCACCGAGGAATAGATGCCGAACAGAATGCCGATGGTCAGCGCCAGGGCGAAGTAATACAGCGCCGCGCCGCCGAACAGCAGCATCGACAGCACCATTGCCTGGGTGCAGCCGTGGGTGATGATAGTGCGCGAGATGGTGCTGGTGATGGCGTTGTCGATGATCTGCGTGACCGAGGCTTTGCGCATCTTGCGGAAATTCTCGCGCACCCGGTCGGCGATCACCACCGACTCGTTTACCGAGTAACCGAGCACCGCCAGCACCGCCGCCAGCACCGGCAGGGAAAACTCCCACTGGAACAGCGCGAAACAGCCGAGGATGATAATGACATCGTGCAGGTTGGCGACGATCGCGGCCACGGCGAAGCGCCACTCGAACCTGAGCGCCAGATAGGCCATGATGCCGAGGCAGACGACGACCAGGGCGAGCGCGCCGTTCTCCGCCAGCTCGCGCCCCACCTGAGGGCCGACGAATTCCACCCGGCGCAGCTGCACGCTCTTGTCTTCGGCCGAGAGCGTGTCCATGACTTTCTTCGACAGTTCGGCGCTGGACTGGCCTTGCTTGAGTGTCATGCGGATCAACACGTCGCGCGAGGAGCCGAAGTTCTGCACCGAGGTGTCGGCGTAGCCGG
>DAIRFM010000034.1:0-9948 GCA_036795025.1 Burkholderiales bacterium
GCGCGGACCGGCACCGCGGCTACGCCTTTCAGTGGTATGCGCTCGCAATCACGATCTTGATTTCCTATGTCGCGCTCAGCTTCAAACGCGCAGCCTGATCCGCGCCCCGGGCGCATCAGGATGCTCGCGATTGCGGCGTTGTGCCTCGCGCCTTTCATCGCCGCCATGATCGCCTACTATTACTGGCAGCCGCAGGGCGGCGTGAATTATGGCGAGCTCATTCCCGCGCGTCCGCTCAGCGATCCGCCTCTGCGCCACCTGGACCAGCGCGCGTTCAGACTGTCCGAGCTCAGGGGCAAGTGGATTCTGCTGCAACTGGATCAGGCCGATTGTGCCGCGGCCTGCCAGGCCAAGCTGTACGACATGCGTCAGGTGCGCCTCGCTCAGGGGCGCGAGATGGAGCGGGTCGAGCGCGTGTGGCTGATCCTGGATGAGGCGCCGCTGGAAACGCTGCTGATGCGCGAATACGACGGTACGCGCATGCTGCGCGCGGCCGGCAGTCCGCTGCTCGCGGAGTTTCCGCCGGCCGGCAGCGTGCGCGACCACATCTATGTGATCGACCCGCACGGCAACCTGATGCTGCGTTTCCCCAAGGATGCCGATCCGCGCAAGGTGAACAAAGACCTGGCGCGGCTGCTTCGGGCTTCGCGCATCGGCTAGAGGCTGTCGCCCATACCCATCGTGATAAACTATTTCGTTCTTTTTCTGCGCTGACTCCATGGCCTTGCCGCTTACCTTGCACGACACCGCGCAGCGCATGCGGCAGTTCTACGCTCTGACCAAACCGCGTGTGACCATGCTGGCGGTATTCTGCGCTGTGATCGGCATGTTCCTCGCGACCCCGGGCATGGTGCCGTGGCGCGTGCTGTTCGCCGGAACGGCCGGCATCGCGCTGCTGGCGGGCGCGGCCTTCGCCATCAACTGCCTGATCGAGCAAGAGATAGACGCCAAGATGGCGCGCACCCGGGCGCGTCCGTTGCCGCGCGGGGAGCTGACTTCCCTGCAGACCGCCATGTTCGCCGGCGTGATCGGCGGCATCGGCATGTTCCTGCTCTACCGTTACGTCAATGCGCTCACCATGTGGCTCACGTTCGGCACCTTCGTCGGCTACGCCGTCATCTACACCGTCGTGTTGAAGCCGGCCACACCGCAGAACATCGTCATCGGCGGGCTCTCCGGGGCGATGCCGCCGCTGCTGGGCTGGACTGCCGTGACGGGGGAAGTGGCGCCCGAGGCGCTGCTGCTGGTGCTGATTATCTACGCCTGGACGCCGCCGCATTTCTGGGCGCTGGCGCTGTACCGCACCGACGACTTCACCCGCGCCGGCTTGCCCATGCTGCCGGTCACCCACGGCCAGAAATTCACGCGGCTGCACGTGTTGCTGTACACCTTGATTCTGATCGCGAGTACCTTACTGCCTTTCGTCTATGGCATGAGCGGCTGGATTTATCTGGCTGCCGCGCTGGTCCTGGACGGCGTGTTCCTGTACTACGCGGTCAGAATCTACACCGCCTACAGCGACCGGCTGGCGCAACAGACTTTCCGCTACTCCGTGCTCTACCTGGCCGCGCTGTTCACAGCGCTGCTGCTGGACCACTATGTCTAGCTTCTTGCGCCTCCTCGGCGCTGCGCTCCTCGTGCTCCCGCTTGTCGGCTGCGGCCCGCCGCAGCCCGGGTTCAAGAACACCGACGTTACCGGCGCCGACTGCTGCAAGGATTTTCGCCTGACCGACCATAACGGCAAGGTGCGCACGTTGGCGGACTTTCGCGGCAAGGCGGTGGTGATGTTCTTCGGCTATACCCAATGTCCCGACGTCTGCCCCACCACCATGTTGGAGATGAAGGCGGTGCTGCAACAGCTCGGGGCGGACGCGCAGCGGGTGCAGGTCCTGTTCGTCACCGTCGATCCGGAGCGCGACACGCGCGAGTTGTTATCCAGCTATGTCCCCGCCTTCGACCCGAGTTTCCTCGGCTTATACGGCGACATGGAGACAACGGCAAAAACGGCCAAGGAATTCCGCGTGTTCTATCAGAAACAACCCGGCAGCACACCCAGCAGCTATACGGTGGACCATACCGCCGGGAGCTATGTATTCGACCCCCAGGGGCGAGTCCGGCTGTTCGTGCGCCACGGCGACGGGGGCGCGAACCTGGCCGCCGATCTGCGGACTTTGCTCAAGCAGGGATAAATGGCGTTACGGGTTGCAGTTACGGTCAACACCTACGCCGTTGCGAGCAGGCCCTTCATTTTCTGCATTGCCTTGGCCTCGACCTGGCGAATGCGCTCGGCCGAAACCTTGAACTCGGCCGCGAGGTCATGCAGCGTCGCCGGGTTTTTTTCGCGCAGCCAGCGCGCTTCGATGATGCGGCGGCTGCGTTGGTCCAGGCTTGCCAGGGCCGCTCGCAGGCCATGCGCGCTGATGCGCTCGGTTTCGTCGGATTCAAGCAATTGCGAGGGCTCGTTGTCCGGATCGGACAGGTAGGCGATCGGGGCGTAGCTATCCTCATCGTCGTCGTTGGCTTCCAGGGCCACGTCCTGGCCCGAGAGCCGCATTTCCATTTCCCGGACCTCCTCCGGTTTGACGCGCAGTTGCCGCGCCATGTCCTCGACCGCCTCCTGCGACAGCGGCCCGAGGCCTTTTTTCATCGAGCGCAGATTGAAGAACAGTTTTCTCTGCGCTTTGGTGGTGGCGATTTTCACCAGGCGCCAGTTCTTCAGGATGAATTCGTGCATTTCGGCCTTGATCCAGTGGATGGCAAAGGACACCAGGCGCACGTTGCGCTCGGGATCGAAGCGTTTCACCGCCTTCATCAGGCCGATGTTGCCCTCCTGGATCAGATCGGCGTGCGGCAGGCCGTAGCCGAGGTAGCCGCGGGCGATCGCGACCACCACGCGCAGATGCGATACCACCAAAGCACGCGCGGCGTCGATGTCGTTTTCGTCGCGCAGCTTGCGCGCAAAGCGCGATTCTTCCTCTGCCGTCAGCAGCGGAAAGCGGTTCACCGTAGCGATATAGGTTTCCAGGCTTCCAACCAGGGAAGGCACGGGTAACGCCAATACTTGACCCATCTCTCGATATCTCCTCAACGGAGCGTTCGCGGACGCGCTTTCGACGCGTGCCGCTGCAACGCAACATTCACATTTTGTAAGTTTAGCACTCTTGAGAGTAGAGTGCCAATCGCCCGGAAAGTTCCAACGAATCCAGTCTGGAATTCTGCGATGGCTTTTCCTAGAGCTTTTATCTAGGCTCTATATTGGCTAAGTGTCTGCTCACTGACATATAGGCGCCGAGCCAGCCGAGCACGGCGGCAAACGCGAGCAGGGCAAGGCAGTCGGGGAAACCGAAGAAGCCCAGCCGGAAGTCCGAGCCGTAAAGCTGCGCCAACTCGAGGATGCTTCGGTTGAGAATGAGCATGCACAGGTAGACGATCGCGAGCGCGGCCACGGCACCGAGCGCGCCTTGGATCAGACCCAGGTAGAAAAAGGGGCGGCGGATGAAGGCGTCGGTCGCGCCGATCAACTTGCTCACTTCAATCTCGTCTTTTTGAGTGAGGATCTGCAGCCGTATGGTATTGAAAGTCACGGCCACCAGGCCGAAGGCCAACAGGGCGGCCAGGATCAACACCGCCGTGCGGCCCAGCGCGAGCAGGCTTTCCAGCCTTTTCACCCAAGCCGAATCAAGCTGTACATGGGCGATTTTGGGCAGGGCCTTCAGTTCGGGTTCCAGCCTCTCGAGCTCGGCCGCGCTGCCGCCGGTTTCGAGCACGAAGGCGTCGGGCAGGGGATTTGACTGCAGCGCGGCGATGACATCGGCCATGTTCTCGGAGCGCTTCAGACCCTCCAGCGCCTGCTCGCGCGAAATGAAGCGCACCGCGCGCACGCCGGGCACCTGCTTCAACCGCGCCTCCAGCGCGGCGATATCGGCCTTGCCCGCCTCGGGTGCGAGAAACAGGCTGACTTGCGGATTGCCCGTGACCTGGCGCGTGACGCTGCCCAGGTTTTGCAGCAGCATGTATCCGCCGAGGGGCAGCGCCAGGGCGACGCCGATCACCATCACGTTGAGCAGCGTGGCAATCGGATTGCCGGCCAGTCGCGCGAGCGTAAGGCTGAAGGTCTGCCAGTGTTGGCGTAGCCAGGCGCTCACGGCTCCAGCCTGCCTTGCTTGAGCGTCAGCACGCGCGGATTGAGGCGTTGTACCAGGGCTTCGTCGTGGGTCGCAATCAGCACCGTCACGCCGACCTGGTTGAAGGAGCGGAACATCTCCATGACCTCGGCGGCGGAGGCGGAGTCGAGGCTGGCGGTGGGTTCGTCGGCGAGCAGGATGCTGGGCCGGTTGACCACGGCGCGGGCGATGCACAGGCGCTGCTGTTCCCCGCCTGAGAGCGTGATCGGGTTGGCTTTTTCCCGCGCCAGCAGGCCCACCTTGTCCAGCGCCGCGCGCGCGCGGCGCGCGGCCTCCTTGTGCGCGTGGCCGGTGAAGGCGAGCGGCAGCATGACGTTGTCGAACACGCTCCGGTCATAGAGCAGCTTCTGGTCCTGGAAAATGAGCCCCAGGTTGCGCCGCAGATACGGAATCGCGGGGCGGCGCATGCTGCCTATGTTCTGGCCGTTCACCAGCACGGTGCCGCTGGTCGGACGCTCGATGGCCGGGATCAGCTTGAGCAGCGTGCTCTTGCCCGCGCCCGAGCGGCCGGTAATGAACACCAGCTCGCCCGTTTCGATACTGAAAGAAAGTTCGGCGAGCGCCTCGTGGCCGCCGCGATAACTCTTGCGCACCTGGCTGAAACTGATCATCGGCGAATGGGGAGCGAGGACAAGCTCACGCCGAATCGAGCAGGGCGGCGGCGAAGTCCTGCGCCAGGAACGGGCGCAGGTCGTCTATGCCCTCGCCGATGCCGATGAAGCGTATGGGCACCGGGCGCTCTCTTGCGATGGCGGCGATCACCCCGCCCTTGGCCGTGCCGTCGAGCTTGGTCAGGATGAGCCCGGTCAGCCCCAGCGCGTCGTCGAAGGCCTTCACCTGGCTGAGCGCGTTCTGGCCGGTGTTGGCGTCCAGCACCAGCAGCACCTCATGCGGCGCGCCCGTTTCGGCTTTCGCGATGACCCGCTTCACCTTGCGGATTTCCTCCATCAGGTGCAGCTGGGTTGGCAGCCGCCCGGCCGTATCGGCGAGCACGATGTCGATATTGCGCGCGCGCGCCGCCTGGACCGCGTCGAAAATCACCGCCGCCGGATCGCCGCCCTGCTGGGCGATCACCGCGACCTGATTGCGTTCGCCCCAGATCGTGAGTTGCTCGCGCGCCGCGGCGCGGAACGTGTCCCCTGCGGCGAGCAGCACGCTTTTCCCCTGCGCCTGGAAAAATTTCGCCAGCTTGCCGATGGAGGTGGTCTTGCCGGCGCCGTTGACCCCGGCCAGCATGATGATGAAGGGGTGATGCCCTTCGGTCGCCAGCGGCCGCTCCAGCGGCGCGATCAGGGTCGCGAGCCCCTCCTGCAGCGCGGGCTTCAGCTCCCGGCGCTCGGTGAGCCCTTTTTTTCTCACCTGCTGGCGCAAATTCTCCAGCAGGAACTGGGTTGCCGCCACGCCCGTGTCCGCGCACAGCAGCGCGGATTCCAGTTCCTCGTACAGCGCCGCGTCGATCTTGCCGCCGCCGAACAGACCGCCGATCTGCGCGCGCGTGCGTGCCAGTCCCGCCTTGAGTCGTTCACCCCAGGATGGAACAGGCGCCGCTTCGGCGGATTGTTTGAGAAAGCTGAACATGGAAGCCCACGCGGTAGGCTGAAAAAACGCTAAGATACGCTCCGATTTTAACAGAAGGGTGTCGATGAGAATCCGGATGTTTTGCCGCCTGTTTGCGCTAATTGCGGCCGTGGCCGCGACCGCCGCCGGCGCACAGAGCGCCGCGCAGGAGCACAAGCTCGCCAACGGCCTGCGCGTGATCGTGAAGGAAGACCATCGCGCTCCCACCGTGGTGCACATGGTCTGGTATGGCGCCGGCAGCATGGATGAGGTGAGCGGCACCAGCGGCGTCGCGCACGTTCTCGAACATATGATGTTCAAGGGCACCAAGACCGTGAAAAGCGGTGAATTCTCGCGCCGCATCGCCGCTGCCGGCGGGCGCGAAAATGCCTTCACCAACCGCGACTACACCGCCTATTTTCAGCAGGTGCCGAAGGCCGCGCTGCCCCAGATGATGCAGCTGGAGGCCGACCGCATGTCCAATCTGCTGGTGACCGAGGCCGAGTTCTCGCGCGAGATCAAAGTGGTGATGGAGGAGCGGCGCCTGCGGACCGAGGACCAGCCGCGGGCGCTGGTGGCCGAGGCGCTCAACGCCGAGGCCTATTTCGCCCACCCCTATCGCCGGCCGGTCATAGGCTGGATGAACGACCTGGAGAACATGAGCTATGTCGACGCGCGCAACTGGTATGCGCGCTGGTACGTGCCCGATAACGCCTTCGTGGTGGTGGTGGGGGATGTGAAGGCGGATGAGGTGTTCGCCCTGGCGCAAAAATACTATGGCCGGATCAAGGCCAGGCCCTTGCCCGAACGCAAGCCCCAGCTCGAACCGGAGCAGCGCGGCGTGCACCGCGTGGTGGTCAAAGCTCCGGCCGAACTGCCTTATCTGCTGATGGGCTGGAAATGCCCGGTGCTGCGCGACGTGGACCAGGACTGGCAGCCGTATGCGCTGGAAGTGCTCGCCGGCGTGCTCGACGGCAACGAATCGGCGCGGCTCAATCAATCGCTGGTGCGCAACAGCCGCATGGCGAGCGAGGTGGGCGCAGACTACGACGCCACTGCGCGCGGCCCGGGGATGTGTTTTCTGGAGGGGACCCCCAGCCAGGGCAGGAGCGCGGCCGAGCTGGAGACGGGCCTGCGCGCCGAACTCGCCCGCCTCGTCGACGACGGCGTGGCCGAGGACGAACTCGCCCGGGTCAAGGCGCAGGTGGTGGCGAGCCAGATATTCAAACGCGATTCTATTTTCAGCCAGGCGATGGAGATCGGCCAGTTCGAAACTGCGGGCTTGTCGCACAGGGACATCGACCGTGTGCTCGAGCGCATCAAAGCGGTGACCGCCGAGCAGGTGCGCGCCGCGGCGAAGCAGTACTTCGTCGACGACAAGCTCACCGTGGTCGTGCTCGACCCGCAGCCGCTGGACCAGGCGAAACCGCGGCCGGCGCCGCCGGGCATGAGGCATTAGATGCGTGAGGAGAGAGGAGTGAGGAGCGAGCGGGGAAGGTTGGCCTTTCTGGTCGCGGCGGCAGCGCTATGGATGGCGGCCTCCGTTGCCGAGGCTGCGCTGCCGATCCAGCATTGGACCACGTCCTCCGGGGCGCGCGTCTATTTCGTCGCCAGCCGCAGCATTCCCATGCTCGACATCAACGTCGACTTCGACGCCGGCGGGCGGCGCGTTCCGGCCGACAAGGCCGGGCTGGGCGGGCTTTCCCATACGCTGGTCAAGGCCGGATCTGCCGGGCACTCGGAGGAGGAGATCAGCCGGCGCATCGCCGATGTCGGCGCGCAACTGGGCGGCAGCGTGGACCGCGATCGCGCCGGTTTCTCCCTGCGCACCCTGTCGAGCGAACGCGAGCGTGCGCAGGCGATCGCGACCTTTGCCGAGATCCTGCAGGCGCCGGTATTTCCCGATGCGGCGTTTGCGCGCGAGAAGGCGCGCCTGGTCGACGGCGTCAGGGAGGATGAGACCAAGCCCGAGGCGATCGCCAGCAAGGCGTTTTACCGCTTGCTGTACGCAGCGCATCCTTATGCGCTAGCTCCCACGCCCGAGACCGTGCTGCGCATCGAGCGCGCCGATGTGGAGGGGTTTTATCGCGCAAACTATGTCGCCGAGCGCGCCGTGATCACCATACTCGGCGACGCCGACCGCGCGCTCGCCGAGCGCATCGCCGAGCAACTCACCGCGGGGCTGCCGCGCGCCCCCGGCGCGCCGGTGCCGCTTCCGGCGGTGCTCCAGCCGCGCGGCGAGACCGTGCATATCGCGCATCCGGCATCGCAAAGCCATATCCTGCTTGGTCTGCCGGCGATGACGCGCAACGACCCGGACTATTTCCCGCTGCTGGTCGGCAACTACATCCTCGGCGGCGGCGGCTTCGTTTCGCGCCTGTATCTCGAGGTGCGCGAGAAGCGCGGCTATGCCTACAGCGTCTACAGTTACTTCCTGCCGCTGGCGCAGGAAGGTCCGTTCCAGATTGGGCTGCAGACCAAGAAGGAACAGGCAGAGGAGGCGCTGGCGCGGGTGCGCGTCGTGCTCGGCGAATTCCTCGCCCATGGGCCGAGCGCGGCCGAGTTGAGGGCGGCCAAGCAGAACCTGGTCGGCGGCTTTGCGCTGCGCATAGACAGCAACCGCAAGCTGCTGGAGCAGGTCGCGCTGATCGGCTTCTACCAGCTGCCGCTCACCTGGCTGGACGATTTCACCGCCCGGGTCGAGAAAGTCAGCGTGGACCAGATTCGCGCCGCGTTCGCGCGGCGCGTGCGGCCGGACAATCTGGTGACCGTCGTCGTCGGAAGTGGCGAAAAGTAACCAGGTCCGCATCACCGGCGGAGACTGGCGCAGCCGCCGCATCAGTTTTCCCGACCATGAGGGTCTGCGCCCGAGCGCCGACCGCGTACGCGAAACATTGTTCAACTGGCTGGGGCAGGACCTCGGCGGCCAGCGCTGTCTCGACCTGTTCGCCGGCAGCGGTGCGCTCGGCTTCGAGGCGCTGTCGCGCGGCGCGGCTTGTGTGGTGATGGTTGAGAAAAGCCGCCGCGTGTGCGAGGCGCTGCGCCGCAATGCCGAGATGCTCGCGGCGAAAAACCTGCAATTGCACTGCGCGGATGCGCTAGAATTCGCCACTGCCGCGGTTGCGGATGCGGCGGCGCGCTTCGACGTGGTGTTTCTCGACCCGCCGTTCCGTTCGACCTTGGTTGCGCAGGCGCTGCCGCGGGTTGCACCGCTGCTCCGGCCGCGGGCGCGGGTCTACGTCGAGAGCGCCACGGTTTTCGCGCCGTCGGGCGGCTGGCGCATACTCAGGCGCGGTCGCGCCGGACAGGTGCACTACACTTTGGTGACATATGGCGAATAGGGCAGTCTACCCGGGAACATTCGATCCCCTCACGCGCGGCCACGAGGATCTGGTGCGGCGTGCGGCCCTGGTGTTCGACGAGCTGGTCGTCGGCGTCGCCGACAGCCGCGGCAAGCAGCCGTTCTTCACCCTGGAAGAGCGCGTGGCCATGGCGCGCGACGTTCTGTCGTGCTACGCCAACGTGCGCGTCGAGAGCTTCCGCGGCCTGCTGATGAATTTCATCCGCACCCAGGATTCGCGCGTCGTCCTGCGCGGGCTGCGCGCCGTGTCCGACTTCGAATACGAATTCCAGCTGGCGGGCATGAACCGCAACCTCTATCCCGATGTCGAAACCCTGTTCCTGACTCCCGGCGAGCAGCATATGTTCGTCTCCGCCACCATGGTGCGCGAAATTGCAACCCTGGGCGGAGATGTGAGCAAGTTCGTGCAGCCAGTGGTGGAGCGCTGCATCAAGGAAAAGATCCGGCAGATGGGCGGAGCGTGAAACTGAAACTGTTTGTGTCGAGGCGAGCCCCATGGCATTAATGATCACCGACGAGTGCATCAACTGCGACGTGTGCGAGCCGGAATGCCCGAATGACGCGATTTCGCAGGGGGCGGAGATCTACGTCATCGATCCGGCCAAATGCACCGAGTGCGTGGGGCATTTCGATGAGCCTCAATGCGTCGCGGTGTGCCCGGTGGACTGCATTCCCCTCAATCCGGACTATCCCGAGACCAAGGAAGCGCTGCAGCAGAAATATCTGCGGCTGATGGCGGCAAAGCAAAACGCCTGAGAGTTTGCTTCAAACAAGCTAAGCAGGCTATTTCTGGCAAGCGGGGCAGTAAAAGGTGGAGCGCTGGCCTTGGCGCAGCTGGCGGATGGC
>DAIRFM010000002.1:0-7303 GCA_036795025.1 Burkholderiales bacterium
CGATCAACAAGAAAGACTCCGACCGGCACAATCCGCGGGCCAAATCCTGGATGGATAAAGTGAAGGAATTCTTTGCCGAATAGCAAGGAAATCTTGCTGCCTTGCGGTTGCGGTCCCCTCTGAAATGACCGCTAGGCTGGTTGAAACTCAGGCCCGGCGCCAGGTCGTGCCCTGCGGTGTATCCTCGAGCACGACCCCGGCATCGAGCAGGTCCTTCCTGATCCGGTCGGCCTCGGCGTAGTTCCTGCCCTTCTTGGCGGCGGCGCGTTCCTGAATCAGGGCGGCAATCCGCTCGGGGGAATAGGCCCGGGACGCGGCGCTTCCCGCCCCGTTCGCGGTAGCTGCGCCCGCGAGGCGAGCTCCCGCATCCTGGGGCCTTTGCAAGAACTCCGTCGCATCCCTTTGCAGAAGCCCCAGCACGCCGCCTAAGGCACGCAGCAGGGCAGCCTTTCGTTCGTCCGCCGCCTTGTTGACTTCATTCGCCAGGTCAAACAGCACGGCGACGGCTTCGGGAGTATTGAAATCATCATTCATTGCCGCGCGAAAGCGCGCCGCGTACGCATCGCCCCAGTCGATGGCACCGGCGGCCAGCGGCGCACGCTTGAGCGCCGTGTACAGCCGCGCAAGAGCGTGCTTCGCGTCATCCAGGTGCTGATCCGAATAGTTGAGCGGGCTGCGGTAGTGCGCGCGCAGGATGAAAAATCGCACCACCTCGGCATCGTACTGCTTCAGCACCTCGCGGATGGTGAAGAAATTGCCGAGCGACTTGGACATCTTCTCGTCCTCGACGCGCACAAAACCGTTGTGCATCCAGTAATTCACGAAGACATCGCCGTACGCGCCCTCCGACTGGGCGATTTCGTTCTCGTGATGCGGAAACTGCAAGTCCTGACCGCCGCCATGGATATCGAAATGCGCGCCGAGCAGCTTGCTCGACATGACCGAGCACTCGATGTGCCAGCCCGGGCGGCCTGCGCCCCAAGGCGACTCCCAGAATGGCTCGCCCTCCTTGGCCCGCTTCCACAGGACGAAGTCGAGCGGGTCATGCTTGCTGGGATCGGTTTCGACGCGTTCGCCCGCGCGCAACTCGTCCAGCGTCTTGCCCGAAAGCTTGCCGTAGCCGGCAAACTTGCGCACCGAGTAGTTGATGTCGCCGCTCGCCGCCTGATAGGCCAGGCCCTTGCCCTGCAGCACCTTGATCATATCCAGCATGCCGCCGATGTATTGCGTGGCGCGCGGCTCATGATCGGGTTTCTGCACCCCCAGGGCCGCCGCATCCTCGTCCATGTAACCGATGAAACGCTGCGTCAGTTCGCCTATGGTTTCGCCGTTCTCGAGCGCGCGGCGGATGATCTTGTCGTCAAGGTCGGTGATGTTGCGTACGTAAGTGAGTTCAAATCCGGAGGCGCGCAGCCAGCGCTGCACCATGTCGAACACCACCATGACGCGCGCATGGCCCAGGTGGCAGTAATCGTAGACGGTCATGCCGCATACGTACATGCGCACCCTGCCCGGCTCGATCGGGACGAAATGCTGCTTGCGGCGGGCAAGGGTATTGTATATCTTCAGCATGCGCAAAAAGCGGCTGGGATGCGGTCGGCTGCGCCACATTTTCCGCGTGAAGGCAGAGCCACGACCGAAACTATGACAGCCGCCTCTATTGTGGAGGTTCGGGTGTTCTTGCTAGAATGCAAAGCTAATCTTACTGGCGCGAGAAAGTATAACACAATGCACCCCCTCCTTCGCCGCACCGCAGTCACGCTCAGCCTCGTTTTGGCCGCCGCCGCCGTCCACGCCGACGAGCTGCAGGACATCAATCGCATGATGCGGCAGGGCCAGTTGCCCCAGTCCCTCGAACGCGTCGACAAATTCCTGGCCGGCAAGCCGCGCGACGCGCAGGGGCGATTTCTGAAAGGCCTGATCCTGACCGAGATGAACCGGCCGAACGAGGCAATCCAGGTGTTCGCAAAGCTGTCCGAGGATTACCCCGAGCTGCCCGAGCCGTACAACAACCTGGCTGTTCTGTACGCCTCGCAGGGCCAGTACGAAAAAGCCAGGGTTGCCTTGGAAAGTTCGATCCGCACCCATCCGAGCTACGCCACCGCGCATGAGAACCTCGGCGATATCTACGCCAAGCTCGCCAGCCAGGCCTACGACAAGGCGCTGCAACTCGACTCCTCCAACACCGGCGCCAAGACCAAGCTGGCGATGATAGGCGAGTTGATCGGCGGCGGGACGCGCGCCGCCCGCGCCCCTGCGCGCCCGGAACCGGCGAAGACCGCCGAGGCGGCCCCGGCCAAGGTCGCCGATGCCGGCAAGGCAAGCGCGCTTGCGGGCGCCGCCAAATCAGGCGCCGAACCCAAGGCGCCCGAGCCAAAAGCGGCCGAACCCAAGGCAAACGAGCCTGCGGCCAAGGCGGCCGGCAGCCAGAACGCCGAAACCGACGAACTCCTCAAGACGGTGCACGCCTGGGCCAACGCCTGGGCCAAGAAAGACGTGTCCGGCTACCTGGCGCATTACGCCAAGGACTTCAAGACGCCCAAGGGCGAGGCGCGCGGCGACTGGGAAAAAGGGCGCAAGCAGCGCATCAGCGCGCCGAAGAAAATCGAGATCGGAATCGAGTCGCCCAAAGTCAGCATCAGCAGCGACAGCACCGCGAGCGTGAGCTTCCGCCAGATTTACCGTTCCGACGTAATCAAGACCTCGGGAACTAAAACACTGGTCATGGTCAAAGCCAATGGCAAATGGCTGATACGTGAAGAGCGGGTCAATTAATTGATGCAACTGCGGCGCGGATTCTCCAACACACTGCTTGCCGGCGTACTGGGCCTCGCCAGTGCCTTCTGCCTTTCCCCCGCCCGGGCGGACCAAAGCGCCGACGCTCTGCTGGGTAAAGCGTTCGAGGAAATCGAGAACAACCGCCTTGATCTGGCGCTCGATCACATCGAAGCGCTGCTCCGGGCCAAGCCGAACTTCCGTCTCGCGTACCTGATCAAGGGCGATCTGCTGCTGGCTCGCGGCCGCGCGCTGAAGACCTTCGGCAACGCCCCCCAGGGCCCGAGCGAGCGGCTCGATGACCTGCGCGCCGAAGCGCTGGCGCGCCTGCATGCCTACCGCGATCGGCCGTCGCAGAACCAGGTGCCGCGCTATCTGATGCAGATGCGCGAGGATCAGCGCTACGCCATCGTCGTCGACAACAAGCGCGCGCGCCTGTACCTGTATCAAAACGAAAACGGCCGGCCGCGCTTCGTCGCCGATTATTACATCAGCACCGGCAAGCGCAGCGGGGAGAAAACGCGCGAAGGCGATGAAAAAACGCCGGTGGGCGTATACCACGTCACGGCCAGTCTGCCGAAGAACAAGCTCTCCGATTTCTACGGCAGCGGCGCCTTCCCCATCAGCTACCCCAACGAATGGGACAAGCGCCATGGCAGGAACGGCCATGGTATCTGGCTGCACGGCACACCCAGCGATACCTACAGCCGCGCACCGCGCGCGAGCAACGGCTGCGTCGTGCTCGCCAACGCGGACCTGGACGCATTGTCCAAGAAGCTGCAGATCGGACTCACGCCGGTGATCATAAGCGAACAGGTCGAATGGCTGTCGCTGGATGACTGGAACGCCGAGCGCAACGCGCTCAATGCGGAAATCGAGCGCTGGCGCAGCGACTGGGAAAGCCTCGATACCGAGCGCTACCTGACCCACTATTCGAAGAACTTTTCGGCCGACCGCGAGAACTTCGCCGACTGGGGACGGCACAAGCGCCAGGTCAACAGCGGCAAGAGCTGGATCAAGCTGAACGTCTCCAATTTCAGCATGTTCCGCGATCCTGGCAAGGACGAGCTGGTGGTAGTGACCTTCGACCAGGATTACCGCTCGAACAACCTGTCCAATACCATGAAGAAGCGTCAATATTGGACCAAGGAAGGCGGCAAGTGGCGCATCATCTACGAGGGTGCGGCATAACCTTCGGATTCGGTGCAAACAGCGCAATCGACGCGAGCAGATCAACAGAGCGTGTCGCGTTGCCGGCCTCACCTTCCATGTCCGCCGCGGTTAGTCATCGACAAAAGGGGCTGCAAACATGCGCTCGTTCCAGGTTCTGATATTAGGCATCCTGCTCTGGTCGGCCGAGACACTTGCCGCCAACCCGGTGGTTGAAATGAAGACCAGCGTCGGCGCGGTACGCATCGAACTTTACGCCGACAAGGCGCCAAAAACTGTGGCCAATTTCCTGCAGTATGTGAAGGACGGCTTTTACAACGGCCTCGTTTTCCACCGTGTCATCGATGGCTTCATGATCCAGGGCGGCGGTCACTATCCGGACCTGCGGGAGAAAAAAGGCGATCGCCCGCCGATCGAGAACGAGGCCGGCAACGGGTTGAAAAACGACGCCGGTACCATCACCATGGCGCGCACGTCCAACCCGCACTCGGCCACGGCGCAGTTCTTCATCAACGTGGCCGACAACGCCTTCCTCAATTTCCGCGATGCCAGTCCCGCGGGCTTCGGCTACGCCGTATTCGGCAGGGTAACCCAAGGCACGGAAGTGGTGATGCGCATCGCGCGCACGCCCACCGGCCCGGGCGGCCCTTTTCCGAAGGACGTGCCGCAGCAGCCGGTCATCATCGAATCCATCACCCTCATTTCCGATAAATAGCGAGCACATCATGGTCAAACTGCATACCAACCACGGCACCATCACCCTGGAACTGGACGCCGCCAAGGCGCCCAAGACGGTGGAGAATTTTCTGTCTTATGTCAAAAGCGGCCACTACGACAACACCGTGTTTCACCGCGTCATCGACGGTTTCATGGTCCAAGGCGGCGGCTTCGAGCCGGGCATGCGACAAAAGCCGGCGCAGGCACAGATCGAAAACGAGGCCAATAACGGCCTCAAGAATGAGCGCTACACGGTCGCCATGGCGCGCACCTCCGACCCCCACTCCGCCAGCGCCCAGTTTTTCATGAACGTCAAGGACAACAGCTTCCTCAACCACAGCGCGCCAACGCCGCAGGGATGGGGCTATTGCGTGTTCGGCAAGGTGGTCGAAGGCATGGATGTGGTGGACAAGATCAAGGCCGTGAAGACCGGTAGCCGCGGCGGCCATCAGGACGTGCCCGTCGAAGACGTGCTGTTGGAACGCGCCGAGGTTTGTTGAAACGGCCTCCTAGTCTGCAGGCCTAAGCCGCATGTCGACGCTGTTCATCTCCGACCTGCACCTTTGCTCCGGCCGGCCGCAGATCAATCGCAGTTTCTTCGGCTTTCTCGAGCGCGAGGCGCGCAGCGCCAGTGCGCTCTATATCCTCGGCGACCTGTTCGAGTACTGGGTCGGCGATGACGACCTCGGCGATCCGTTCAACGCCACGGTGGTCGCCGCCCTCGCCCGGCTCGTCGGCGGCGGCGTCCCAACCTACCTGATGCACGGCAACCGCGATTTTGTCATCGGCGGGGCTTTCGCGCGAGCGAGCGGAGTGACGCTGCTGACGGATCCTGCCTTGTTGAGCCTGTACGGTCAGCCGGTCCTGCTCATGCACGGCGACACGCTATGCACATTGGACCAGGAATACCAGGCGTTCCGGCGCGAGGCGCGCAGCGAGACCTGGATACGCAATCTCTTGGGCAAACCCTTGGCCGAGCGCAGGGCGGCGATCGAAGCACTGCGCCGGCAAAGCGAACAGGAAAAACGCGGCAAGCCGGCGGAGATCATGGATGTTGCGCCGGCCGAAGTCGAGGCGACGTTGCGCCGCCACGGCTATCCGCGGCTGATCCACGGCCATACCCACCGCCCCGCCCGTCATGTACACACGGTCGACGGCCATGTCTGCGAGCGCTGGGTGCTCGCGGATTGGTATCAGGCCGGCAGCTATCTCGCCTGCGACGAATCAGGCTGCCGCGCGGTCCAACTGAAGAGTTGACACCAGAGCGCGGTGGCCGGGTTCAGGCAGGACTGCGGCCGCGCTCGTTCCTTCGTTCCGGCCTTTTCGCCCTCAGCTATTCAAGCCACGTTCCAAGTCAGCCTGGATATCCGACAACGCCTCCAGGCCCACGGCGACGCGCAGCAATCCCTCGCCTATGCCCGCCGCCTTGCGCGCTTCCGGGCTGATGCGGCCGTGGGTCGTGGTGGCGGGATGGGTTATCGTGGTCTTGGTGTCACCCAGATTGGCGGTGATCGAGATCATGCGCGTCGCGTCCACCACCCGCCAGGCTTCCTCGCGCCCGCCTTTGACCTCGAACGACACCACTGCCCCACCCAGGCGCTGCTGCTTGCGCGCCAGCTCATACTGCGGATGCGAAGGCAAGCCCGGATAGTACACGCGCTCGATACGGGGGTGCCGTTCCAGCCACTGCGCCAGCTGCAATGCGGCTTGCGACTGCGCGTCCATGCGTATCCTGAGCGTTTCCAGCCCCTTCAGCAGCACCCAGGCGTTAAAGGGCGACAGGCTCGGGCCGGCAGTGCGCAGGAAGCCGTAAATGCCGTCCATCACCGGACCGCGCCGTCCCAGCACCGCCCCGCCCAGCACCCTGCCCTGGCCGTCCAGATACTTGGTGGCCGAGTGGATCACCAGGTCGGCCCCGAGCTGGAGAGGCTTCTGCAAAGCCGGTGTGCAGAAGCAATTGTCCACGGCAAGCAGCGCGCCCGCGCGTTTCGACACGGCCGCAAGGGCCGCGATATCGGCGATCTCGGTGAGCGGATTGGACGGGGTTTCGAGGAACAGCAACTTGGTGTCCTTGCGCAGCGCGCCCTCCCAGGCGGCGATGCTCGCGCCATCGACGTAAGTAGTCTGCACGCCAAACTTGCCCATGATGTTGGAAAACAGCTGCACCGTGGAGCCGAACACGCTGGCCGAGCAAAGCACGTGGTCGCCCGCCTTGAGCAGGGCCATGGCCGTGGCGAGGATGGCCGACATGCCCGAAGCGGTCGCGACGCAGGCCTCGGCCCCTTCGAGGGCCGCAAGGCGCTCCTGGAATGCGGTCACCGTGGGGTTGGTGAAGCGCGAATAGATATTGCCCTCCGCACCACCGGTGAAGCGCGCCGCCGCCTGTGCGGCATTCTCGAACACGAAACTCGAGGTGAGGTACATTGCCTCGGAATGTTCGCCGAACTGGCTGCGGTGTATGCCGGCGCGTTGCGCCAGGGTATCGAATTCGATTTTCTCTGCCATGATTGCGTCCGAATAAAAAGCAAAAAACCCGCTCAGCTTTGGCTAAGACGGGTTTCCCACGCTTTAGCTGTATTTGTTTGCCGGTCTGTTGACCCTTAACCGGCGGCGCCCGCAAGCTATGCTTCAAATCGGCGCA